>NZ_CAHJWW010000001.1 GCF_903643035.1 Sphingomonas bacterium
CGCGGCGGCGCGCGCGGCCGACCGGCTGCTTGGCGTCGACCTGTCGTACCGCGGCCTCGCCGGCGCGGCGCGTATCGCCGAGCTGGTGCGGCGCGGTGACCTTGGCCGCATCTTCGCCGTCGACCTGACCTTCCACAACGCCTACGGCCCCGACAAGCCGTGGTTCTACGACCCCGCGCAGTCGGGCGGCGGCTGCGTCGCCGATCTCGGCGTCCACCTCGTCGACCTCGCGCTGTGGATCGTCGGCGGCGCGGCGAGCGGTCCGTTCAGCGCCACGCTCCGCCATCGCGGCACGGCGCTGACCCCGGGCGTCGTCGAGGACCATGCCATCGCCGAGTTCGTCCTCGACACCGGCGCGACCGTGCGCCTCGCCTGCTCGTGGCACCTCGACGCCGGGCGCGACGCGGTGATCGAGGCGGCGTTCTACGGCACCGCGGGCGCGGCGGCGCTGAAGAACGTCGGCGGCTCGTTCTACGACTTCATCGCCGAGCGCTTCGCCGGCACGGCGACCGAGGTCCTCGCCGCGCCGCCCGACGACTGGAGCGGGCGGATCGCCGCCGGCTGGGCGGTTCGCCTGGCCGCCGGGGCGCGCTTCGACCCCGCCGCATCCGACCTGATCGCTGTGGCTCATGTTCTCGACCGCATCTATGCCGCGGCCGGGAGGTGATCCTGCTCGATTGACCCCATCCACCGCTGCCGAGGACTGCCGCCATGTCGCTCAACATCTTGCCAGCCGTCGCCGCCGCGATCCTCGCCGCCACCGCCGCCGCCGCGCAGGACGCCTCGCGCGTCACGCCGATGACCCCCGACGTCGTCGCCGACTACGACCAGGTCCTGCCGTCGGCCGACTTCGTCCGGCGCGAGGCGATGGTGCCGATGCGCGACGGGACCAAGCTGTATACCGTCATGGTCATGAAGAAGGGCGCGACGAACGCACCCATCCTGCTGTCGCGCACGCCCTATGATGCTCATGGGTCGGTACACCGCACGGTCAGCCAGCGCGGCGTCGACGTCCTCGAGGCGATGGACGCCGAGTTCTTCACCGACGGCTATATCCGCGTCTACCAGGACATCCGCGGGCTGCACCGGTCGGAGGGACAGTATGTCGTCACCCGGCCGCTCGCCGGGCCGCTCAACCCGACCGGCATCGACGAATCGACCGACGCCTACGACACCATCGACTGGCTGGTGAAGAACGTGCCCGAGGCGAACGGCAAGGTCGGCGTCATCGGCTCGTCGTATCTCGGCTTCACCACGCTGATGGCCGAGATCAACCCCCACCCGGCACTGAAGGCCGCCGTACCCGAAAGCCCGATGGTCGACGGCTGGATGGGCGACGACTGGTTCCACAATGGCGCGTTCCGCGTCGACAGCTTCGGCTATGCCGTCGGACAGGGCTTCAACAAGGGGGCCGGCGGCGGCGAGCTCCCGGTCGGTGCCGGCGACGACTACACGCGCCTGCTCGCCGCCGGGTCGGCGGGCGAATTCGCGCGGTCGCTCGGCATCGCGGGCGTGCCCGGCGTCAGGAAGCTGCTCGAGAACCCGGCCTATACCGACTTCTGGTCGCTCCAGGCGGTCGACAAGTGGCTCGCCGCGCGGCCGCTGACCGTGCCGACGATGCTTGAGGTAGGGCAGTGGGACCAGGAGGACAGCTACGGCGCGCCCGCCGCCTATCGCGCGCTCGCGCCAAAGGCTTCGGCCCGCGTGCCGGTGACGCTCGTCATCGGTCCGTGGCGGCATTCGGGGGCGAACCATGGCGGCTACGATCTCGGTGCCTTGACCTTCGCCGGCGACACGGCGCACGAATGGCGGGTCCGCTGGATGAAGCCATTCCTCGATCATTGGCTGAAGGACGCGCCCGATCCGCACACGCCGGCGGCGGTGACCTATGCCACCGGCATCGATAAGTGGGAGGAGTTGTCCCGTTGGCCGATGGGGACGCCCAAGCCGCTCTACCTGACCGCGGGCGGCGGCGCGAGCTTCGTGCATCCGGCCGAAGCCGGCCACGACGACTATCAGAGCGATCCCGCCCACCCGGTGCCGTTCATTCCCCGCCCGATCGATGCCGGCGACCCGCTGCAGTGGAAGCCTTGGCTGGTCCGCGACCAGCGCTTCGTGTCCGACCGGCCGGATGTGGCGGTGTGGCAGACCGCGCCGCTCGACCACGCGGTGCACATCATGGGAGCCCCCGCGGTCGACCTGTTCGCCGCGACGACGGGCAGCGACAGCGACTGGGTCGCCAAGCTGGTCGACGTCTATCCCGACGACGTCCCCGAAGGCGCGGCGCAGGGCGGCAAGCCGTCGATGGCCGGCTACGAGCTGGCGGTCGGCATCGAGATCTTCCGCGGCCGCTACCGCACCAGCTTCGCCCAGCCCGAGGCGATCGTGCCGGGCCGGGTCGAGCGCTACCGCTGGACGCTGCCCAACGTCGACCACGTCTTCCTGCCGGGCCACCGGATCATGGTCCAGGTCCAGTCGAGCCTGTTCCCGCTCTACGACCGCAATCCGCAGACCTTCGTCGCCAACATCATGGACGCGCACGCCGGCGACTACCGCGCCGCGACGCAGAGCATCTGGCGCGGCGGCGCGGGCGCCAGCGCGGTGATCCTGCCGATCGTGCCGTGAGGACACGGCGGGGTGCCAGGACAGGCGACCCGCCGATTGTGCATACCCATGCAATCGGCTAAGTCGCCGGGCAACGTCGTGGCGAGGTCCGTCTGCTCACCGCCGTCCTGATCCCGGGCAACATGTGCGATCGGCGGCTGTGGTCGGGCGATGGTGAGCGACTGCAGCGGCAGCTGACGACGCTGGGGTTCGCGGTGCATCATGCGGATACGACCCGCGACGATACGATTGGCGGGATGGCCGCGACGCTGCTGCGCGAGAGCGAAGGTGCGCTCGTGCCGCTCGGCTTCCCGATGGGCGGCATCGTCGCCCTCGAAGCCGTCCGGCAGGCTCCCGCGCGCATCGCCGGCCTGGTGAAGGAGGCCGAGCAGCGGAGCACTCAACGGCGGCGCAGCGGACGCCAGGCTAATCCACGGCCGTTCTCGCAGCCTTGAGCCGGCCGTAGTCGGCGTACGGTCAGCCGGCGGGAGTCGAGCTAGGCATCGCGGGTGAGCAGGGCGACCAGTTCGGCCTGCCGCCGCGCGCCGGTCTTGCCGAACAGGCTGGCGAGCTGACCGCGGATCGTGCTAACGCTAACTCCGCGGGTCGTCGCCGCGGTGCGGAGCGACTGCCCCCTGATCAGCGCTTGGGCGAGCGACCGTTCGGCCGGCGTCAGGCCGAAGCCGTCCATCGCCGCCGCCAGACGCGCCGCCCCTCTTGCAACGGCGACGCGCACCAGGACGGCGGGTCCGTCGGCCGCCTCGACTGCCCACGGTAGGGCGAGCGGCAGGACGCAGGCCTGCGCCGTGTGGCTGCCGTCGGCGCCCTTCAGCTCGACCGCGCCGCTGCGCTTGTCGCCCGGTCGCGTCGCCACTTTAATCGCCGTCGCCAGCTCCGCGCCGGCGCGCGGCCCGACGGCGGCGAGCCGGGCGTCTGGCGCGTGCATCACCGTGCCGTTGGCGAGCAGCCGTTCGCCGGCGTCGTTGGCGTGGACGATGCGCCCGTCGCGGTCGAGGAGGAAGGTCGGCTCGGACGCGGCGCCGAGGGCGGCGCTTGTCGCGGCGGCGAACGCGGTTATCCCGCGGAAGCGCCGCCGCAGCGCAACCGCACGGCGCAGGTGCGGATAGGCGGGGGCGAGCGCGGCCTCGCTGTCGCGCTCAAACCTGCCGCGCCGCCGGTCGCGACCCAGGCTGATGTTGGTGACGACCTGGCCGCGACGGTCGAGCCGCAGGTAGAGGCCGTGCTCGGCGCCGAGCGGCCGGAGGAAGTCGTTGTAGTACTCGGTGCTCTCGAGTTCGACGCGGGCGAGGATGTCCTCGTCGCGGATCGCGGTCGGCCGCCACCGTGCGAGGTAGTCGGCGGGGTCGGCCATGCGGACCAGCGGGTTGATCGCGGAGTAGTAGGCCTCGAAATCAGCTGCCGCGCCGAGCCCCCTCTCACCATGGAAGATAGCGTCGCTCGCTCCGGTGACTACGTCGGCGGTCAGCAGCATGGCCTCGTCCGCCCCGGCCAAGCCGGCGACGTCGGCCAGCACCTGTCGCCACTGCGCCGGGTCGACAACGGCATCGTAGATGCGGTCGGTGAGGCGCTCAAGGTGCTCCGCGGACATCGCCCGAAGGTAGACGGACGGATGACGGGCGACAAGCTTAGCCCCGTGGCGTAGGCCGCGACGGTAGCGGTGCCCCGGCGCGAGAAGACTAAGGGTTAGCAAATTATGTGAGGCTTAGTTCATTTGAAGGATGTCGGGGCCTTCGCGCCGTGGCACCAGACACCTGCAATGCAACTAGCGGAATAAGGAACAGGGCATGTCGGTTTTCGGTAGGAGGTCAATGACGGCGGCGCTGGCGCTAGCAGTGAGCAGCGCGGCGCACGCGACGATTACCTACACCTTCGACAGCGACAACCAGGGTTGGACCTACGGCGATGTCGCGCAGGTCACCGCGGCGTCATTTGGTCCGGCACCATGGACAGGCGGCCGGCTGTCACTCGGCGACATGGCGAGCCAGACCGGCGTTTTCGCGCCGGCGGCGGTGCTCGGCGACCAGAGCGGCGCCTACGGCGGCTCGATTTCGTGGAAGGTCGCCGACGCGTTCAACGACGGCGTGCCGTATGCGGCGCTGATCCTCTACGGCGCGACGATGAACGCCTCGATCGACCTCGGGCCGCCGTCGACCGACGTCGACAACCTGACTAAGTACACGGTGACGTTGAACGAAAGCAATTTCCGCGCCTTCACCGGCGGCTTCAATTCGTCGGCAGCGCCGCTCACGGAGGCGCAGTTTCGATCGATCCTCGGCAACCTTCAGGGCATCGGCTTCAACACCGAATACAAAACTGGCGGCGACGACAGCCGCTTCGACGACGCCGTGTTCAACGGCTTCGGTTCGTCGACCGGCGCTGTGCCCGAGCCGTCGGTATGGGCTTTCATGATCTTCGGCTTTAGCCTAGTCGGCGCGCGGGCCCGCCGCGCCGGTGCGGCCACCTTCCTGGTCGCCTGAACCTTCGAACCACGGCGACCGAGCCGGGCAGGTCGGGTCAGTCCGGCGACGCGATGGTCGTCAACTGCGCGGCGAAGGCGCGCCGGTAGGCCGGACGCGCCTCGCCGCAGGCGACGTAGCCGGCGAGGTTCGGGAAGCCGTCGAGCAGCTGCGACGGTCGGAAGCGCAGGAGCAACGAGACCATCAGCAGGTCGCCGGCGGCGCACGCCCTGTCGAGCTAATCGGCATCGCTTAGCCGCCGCGACAGCCGATCGAGCCTTACGCGGGTGCGGTACGTGACCAGTGGCCGCCGGTCTGCCGCCCACGACCTGTCGGCTTCGAAGATGCGCGCCGCCCGCAGCTCGAGGACTGGCGGCTCGACGGCTTTCCCCAATTGCGGCCATTCACGGCCGCTTTCCTCCTTCCCCACTTCGGCCGCTCGTTCATCAATACCGTTGAGCTCGCAACATGAAGCACATGCGAAGCATACGATGCTCTCCCCTTATCGGGGATCGCTCAATCCGCGAACTTCGGTCGGCCTCCAAAACCGGCTGCCGTGCGCAGCGCGTCAGGATCGAGAAGCTTGCCATCGAGCATGACGACGCGGGTGTGGCGGAGGTCCCCAAGGTGCGCCTCGGGATCACCCGCGATGAGCGCCAGGTCGGCAGTTTTCCCCACGGCGATCGAGCCAGTGTGCGCCTCCTGCCCGACGAGGCGGGCCGGCACAATCGTCGCGGCGGCCAGCGCCTCCGCCGGCGAGAAGTCCGCAGTTTGGTAGATTTCAAGTTCGCGGACGATTTCGATGCCGCTGCCGTCGGTGCCGGCGACGATGGGCACCCCGGCCTTGTGCATAGCACCGAGCAGTTCGACCATCTTCGCCCACGAGCGACGGTAGTCCGCACGTGTCAGATCCGGTGGCACCTGAAAGCCGCCGGTCCTGAACCCGCGCTCGACCGCCGGCGGTAGGGTGCCGACGAACGGCGCGTAGGCCGGCGACAGCTCACCATTGTCGGGATAGTAGAGCCCCTCGAACGCGACCATGGTCGGATCGGAGTAGATGTGCTTCGCCGCCATCGTCGCCACCAATTTGCCGATCGGCGAGGCCGGGCCGATGTCGGTGTCCTTCATGTAGCGGCCGGGTGCCTCGAACCGGCCGATGCCGTTGTCCGTCGGCAGTACGCTCGCAGGCATACCCTCCATGGCAATCCAATTTATGTGGGTGACCTCGTCGTAGCCGTCGGCCACCGCCTCGCTCGTCCGGATGCCGTGCGGGATGTGGCCGTGGACGTGGAGGCCCTGTTTGTGCGCCTCGGCAATCGCTGCGGGCAGCCAGGCAGCGTCGAATGTCCCGTAGAACTTGACCCCGGTGAAGGCATTCGTCTTTGCCCGGTCGACCAGAGCGATCGCTTCGGCCTGGCTCGACGCTACGTTGGCCACCTGTGCCGTCAGCTTGCCCTTGCCGTCGATCAGCAACGAAGGATAGACGTGGGGAAAGAGCAGATCGCCCGCCGCTGCGCGCGTCCGCCGATCGATCGTCTTCAGGTCATCGTTACCAGGGTCGCGGACGCTGGTTACGCCGAGCGAGAGTTCCTGCGGACCGGTATAGTCGTCGCCGACGTGCATGTGGCAGTCCCACAGCCCAGGGACGAGGGTCATACCGGCACCGGCGATCACTTGCGCGCCGGCCGGCACCTTGATCGCAGCGGCCGGACCGACGGCGACGATCGTGCCATGGTCGACGACGACGGTCTGGTCGGTGCGGAAGGTGAGCGCGTCGGCGTCGAAGGTCTTGACGTGGGTAAACGCGACTGCGCCGGCGGGCACCTTCGTCAGGCTATGCGCGATCTTCGGTGCCTCCTTGGCCAGTGCGTCGGTCTGCGCCTTCTCCAGCTTCACCTGCTCGTCGGCGTAAGCGGCGGGTAGGAAACCAAGGCCGAAGGTCGCGGCAAAGGCTTTTCCGTCTGGCGTCGCCCAGATTGGGAAGGGCGTGTTGCCAATACCGGTCAGAACCCAGAGGTCGACCGTCCTTGCCGTCGCGCCCGTGCCGACGGTCAGGCTGTCGAGCTTGCGCGCCTGCGCCGTGCCGCCTGGCAGCAGCGCCAAGCGGTGCTCCGGGGCGGCGATCAGCGCCTCAACGAACCATAGGTTGGGCGAGAACAGTGCTCCCTGCGCCGTGTAGAAAGCCTTGCCAGCAAAGGTCGCGCTGCCGCCGTCGATCGGGCTCTTCCACGTCGCAGTGCCATCCGCGGTCCGGAAGGTTTCGGCGGCGTCGCCCGTCGGTGCGATGCCGCGGATGGTCATGGCCGTCGGAATGCCGTTCGCGCCGGAGGTGAGGCTGACATCGTCCTCCCACACCTGGCCGCGCAGGTTCATGCTCTCGCGCGCCATCTTCGTGCCGTCGGCGGCAGTCCAAACATACGCGTCGCCGTGCTTACCGCCGGTCGACTCGATGACGAAGTGCTGCGCGTCAGACGGCGGCCGGGCGAGATCGGCGACCGGTGTCTGAGCGACGGCTGTGGTAGCAAGCAAGCCGGCGAAGAGCGTAGGCAACTTGGTCATGCGGTGGCACCCCTCTAGTGTGCCAGTCAGATAGCACACCTGTTCGACACAACAAGCACCAGCCGACAGTGTCCGCCAGATCGGTCGGTCCGCTTGGCTACGCGCCCAACCCGAGACGCTGTCGGCACGACCCCACAAGGCGACGTTCGCAGCCCATTATGAACTCCCTAACTCCGGCCGTCCGTTCAGATTGGAACACCGGGGAGATTAGGTAAGCATCAGTGCTTCCGCCGGGCCCCTGTGTTGGCGAGAAAAAATGTCTTCGGCCCTGTGATGAATTGACGTCCCCCCTGTTTTCTCCGCCAGTTTGAAGGTGGGTTTTCCGGCATTGTGAGCCAGCGAGAGGAGGAGCATGCCGTGAAGAAGTCGAGGTACACGGAGGAGCAGATCGCGTTCGCGCTGAAGCAGGCGGAGACGGGCACGCCGGTGGCGGAGGTGATCCGCCGGATGGGGATCTCGGAGCAGACCTTCTACCGCTGGAAGAAGGTGTATGGCGGGCTGGGCGTCGGCGAGTTGCGGCGGGTGAAGCAGCTCGAGGACGAGAACCGGAAGCTGAAGCAGCTGGTCGCGGACCTGAGCCTGGACAAGCATATCCTGCAAGACGTACTCGCAAAAAAGCTCTGACGCCTGGGCGGCGGCGCGAGCTCGTCGCGCACGTCCAGGCGTCCCATGGCGTCAGCGAGCGGCGCGGCTGTCTCGCGCTCGGCGTCGACCGCTCGTCGGTGCGGTACGTGTCGCACAAGCCAGATCAGGCGCCGCTCAGGCTGCGCATCCACGATCTGGCGGCGGCACGGATGCGCTACGGCTACTTCAGGATCTACATCTTGCTGCGCAGGGAAGGATGGCTCGTGAACCACAAGCGCTCTACCGGCTGTACCGGGAAGATGGACTGAGCCTGCGGCTCAGGCGTCCTCGTCGGAACGTCAGCGCTGCCAACCGCGAGCGGCAGCCTGCGGCCTCGGCCGCCAACGAGATGTGGTCGATGGATTTCGTCTCGGACGCCTTGTTCGACGGCCGGCGGCTGCGGGCGTTGACGGTGGTCGATGCCTTCACCCGTGAGGCGCTAGCGATCGACGTCGACCAGGGCATCAAGGGCGAGCAGGTGGCGGCGGCGATGACGCGGATCGCATCGCTGCGCGGTGCACCCAAGACCATCCGCGTTGACAACGGTCCCGAGTTCATCTCGAAGGTGCTCGACCGCTGGGCTTACGAGAACGGCGTCACACTCGACTTCAGCCGTCCCGGCAAGCCGACCGACAATGCGTTCGTGGAGTCGTTCAACGGCCGCCTGCGCGACGAATGCCTCAACGCTCACTGGTTCCTGTCGCTGGCGGATGCCCGGGCGAAGATCGAAGCCTGGCGGCGGGACTACAACGAAAGGCGTCCTCACACATCCCTTGGCTGGCTGACGCCGGTCGAATATGCTGCTGCCGCGGCCAAGATCGCCGCCGAATGAACGCCGGATGCTCACCCTCAGGCTGGATGAGAAACCGGGGGACCCTCATGAAGTCCGGATGCTCACCTTCAAACTGGAGGAAATTCCGGGGGACCCTCTGCCAACCCCGGACTCCAGTTATGACTGGTAAAGAAGGGGGGACCACGTCAGTGGCAGCGGTGGATTGTCTCTGCAGAAAAGTAGGGGCCGCAGCGACGCGCCGCGCCGCGAGTCCTTGGGCGGTCCTCTTGGTTCAGTAGAGCATCAGCCCGTCAGGTCGTCAGGCGTCCAACCTCTCCAACCAATTTGTAAAAATCTCCCTCCGGCAAGGCAAGAGCCCCTTCGAACGGGAAGTCGAGCATCCGAACCATCACCAAAGCCGCGGCGGTACTCCCCGCTGCGGCAGCTGCCAGAAACATATGGCTGCGAATTTCCGTCCCAGCGAGCAGCAAGAAGCCGTCAAGTACCAAGGCCATGCCAATGAGGACGATCCATATCATCAGCGGGAGGCCGGCAGTAATCTGGAACGTCCGCGTCTCGCGGAAGCCGTGAGCCTCGATCAATTGACCGAGGAGTTGGCTGCGGATCGCCAGGTCGGCAGGCTGCGCGGGCGCGAGCCGTGCGGCGCGATCAAGCGCCACCCGGAAGGCTTCTGCTGCTTCAGCGCTACGCTGCCGCTTCGCCATCAACGGCCATTCGACGGCTATTACGGTCTTTCCGTAACTGAGGATAGCCTCGTTGACCCCCCGGCCGGTGTCGCGCGGAAGCGCGCTTGCCAGCATGGCGGCGCCGTGCAGGGCACCGCATTCGTGGCTGATGGCTTGAGCAGCGATGTTATATTCGCTCCACACCTCGCTGAACACAAACGATAGCAACACCGAGAACATGATGCCGACCTGTTGGAAGACCGGAGCGCCAAACGCCTGTCGTTGTCGCTGGCGTTCGGCTCCGATAGATTTACTGATAAGATAGCTGCTCGCGCCGGCCATCGCTGCCGCGAGCAACACCACCAGCCCGGCAGCCCAGTAGCTCATCGATCAACCTTACACCCCAGAAGCGACACCTCGTCCGCTGGAGCCGGGTCTACCCGAATTAGTCGAAGATCGCCATCAGGTTGATTGAAGTAGACAAGTACCAACAGGATGGTCGTGTAAAACCGAAACGCCGACTCCTGGCCGTTCCAGACCGTCGACTGCCACATCAGGAACCACTCCCCGCCGATCGTCATGATCGCGAGTTGCCCCGCTCGCAGAGAGTCGGTCGCGCAGAGCGACGTCAGAAGCGGTGCGGCTATCGCTATGCCGCGCCTCAGCTTCCTCAGCACGCCGAACTGCGCCCGCGACAGTGTACGCGAAGGCAGCGCCCAGCTCACGGTGCGCACCGGTCGATCTGATGGGTGCGGGAGAGCATCATAAGAACGCTAGCCTGCAGCCCAGCGTAATGTGCCCGCGAGGCCCGGCCAACGGATCTGAACGTCTCCCTAGTGCTCGGAATACACCCCTCCCCCACCCTCGTAGCGGATGCCGCTTCCGGTCGGCTGCTGGACCATGGCGATCCGCTCGTCACGCCGCTGTACGACGACGGTCGAGGGCTCGGTTGCGAAGTAGTTGATGCTGAAGCCACGCGGCGGATCGCCTGCGCAACGTAGGCCGATCGGCGGTCGCGCCGGCGGCCAGCCCGACGCCGCGGCAACGACGGCGATGCGCAGCGCATAACGCTCGGCGAGGCATTGCCTCGTGTCGCCGGTGTCGAGACAGTCGCGACGGTGCTCGCGCCAGGCAGTCTGTGCGGCCACGACGCGCGCGGATTTGGCGGCCGTCATCTGCGCAGCGTGGCCAACGACATCACCGAGCTGGCGGTCAAGCTGACCGAGATGCGCGTCGCTACCTACTGGCTGATCTACGGCGTCCCCTTTCGCCAAGGCCATTCCACTAGCAAGCGACACGACCAGCAGGCTGGCGAGCCGGGCGAGGTGATGTGGCGCTGCAGCCTGCTGAGCGACGTTCATGCTTCGCTGGCCGCTATTCTCTCGCGACCGCGGCGCAACGTGCCGCCGATCATGCCAAACCCGCCAACCAGAAGCGCCCAGATGGCGGGCTCGGGCACTGGCGAAGGCGACCGAACGCCGGCGAGCGCCTGTTCGATGCCTTTTGCGATAAGAGCATGCACCTGCTTGGTCGGGTGGACGTCGTTCCAATAGGCGAAATGGCCGATGTTCGCCGCGCCCGCACCGCACGCCGCAGTTGTCGCCGCGCTGAATGGCGCATTGGTATAGCAGAAATCGGCTGTGTCAGTGATGCCGAAGCGGGCGGCGTTCGCCAGGATCGCCTTCTCATAGGTGAACAGGTTGAAAGAGACGAGGTTGACGCCGCTCACGGTCGCCAACCCGCTCGCCAGATCCTGATTGTACAGCGTCGTCAAAGTGCTCGCCTCGCCAGCGAGATCGGGATGTTCCTGGGCGAACAGCGGAATGCTTCCGACGTCGGGAACGTTGACGACGAGAAAGTTGCGGGCGCCCGCTGCCTTCAGCTGCGTGATGGCGTTGAGCTCAGACGAAACTGCCGCCGTAATCGCCGGCTCGTCGGTCATGGTCATCGTCGCGTGGGTGACGTCGTTGCCGCCGATGAACAGCGTGTAGAGCGCGCCGGTGTCGGCGGTTCCGCCGCTTTGCGCGAGGTACGCCGAAATCTGCTGCGGCAGGTTGATGTCGGCGATCCCGCCGACGGCGCTCGCTTGCGCGGTGGCACCGCCAACGGCGTAGCTCGTTCCCGTCAACGGGTTCGTTGGCGTCGGGCTGCTCAGCCAGAGCGACGGATCGTCAGCGAGACCATAAGCTGCAGCGACCCGCGCGATGGCCACGTCTCCATTGGTGAAGCTGTTGTGATAACTCGGCGGGTTAGGAAAGGATGTGCCGAATGCGTCGGCAAGATTGCCGCGATCGGACAGGCTGTCGCCGAACACGTATAAGGCGTCATAAGGCGCGGCAGCGGCCAAGGCCGGCAGCGCGAGCAGCGCCGCGGTGACCAGAGTGAGTGTTAGCCGAGGCATTGTCGGTTCCTTCAGGGAGGTCGCAGCCGGCACGGAAACGCCGGCTGCGTGGATGTTGATGGATTACCGCTCGTGGCGGTTGGCGGCACTGGCGGCTTGACGCATCTCGTCGCTGGCCTGGCGGAGCAGTTCCTTGGCCCGCCCGGCGTGGCCGCCGAGATCAAACTCGTTGTCCTGCTGGGCGACGGTCAGCCGGTCGAACGCCTGCCGAACGAGATCCTGCGCGGCGGCGAGGTTGCCATGGCGCGAGCGGCTGATGTTCTCCGCCGGTTCCTGAGCCCGGACGGCACCGGTGCCGAGCAGGCTCAGCGCGACGGCCGAGAAAAGGATGGTCTTGTTCATAGCGTCTCTCCTTGGTTGAACGGTCGTGATCAGAAGCGGAAGGCGAGGCGGGCGACGCCGGCCTGAACGACGTAGCCCTGCCCGACCTCGGGCTGGTAGCGGAGGCTGAGGTCCACCCGCGAGCTGGTGGCGATGTCGACGCCGACGGCGAATCTGCCCAGCCGTGACGGCGCCGGGGTCAGGACGTTGAACGTCGGCCCACCTGAGACATCGGCGAAGCTGACCGTGCTCCGCCAGTCGTTGTGGTTGAGGACGTCATACCGGCCGCCGACGAACAGTCGTGCCGTGGCTTGGCCCGCAAGTTTGACCTGCGTGCCGAGCTCGAGCCCGACGCCGCCGGCAAGCGCGGTCTCACTTTCGGCGCGGACGACAAGGTCGAACGGCGTCGCGCCGGTCTCGACGAAGGCACTGCTACGGACGTGGACCGCATCGAAGCTGGCGAACGGCTTGACGTAGGCGGCCCTGCCGAGCGGCAGCTCATAGGCGAGCTTGAGATGCCCGCCGACCTGCCACGCATCGGGCGTCGCGAGTGCCGTCCCGCCGACCCCTCCGGCCTCGGCAAGGCGCCGAGTGGTGTACCAGCTATAGGCACCGTCGACCGTTACCGCCGCCCGCAGCGCACCGCGGTGGTAGCGCAGCTGCGCCCCGGCCATGACGCTGTCGCCGGTGATCTTGCCGTCGTCATCGCGACCATTGAACTGGCTCGTCTCGTACGCCGCAGCCGCGCCAAGGTACCAGTCGTCGCCGACCTGGCGCTGGAGCCCGAGCTGGAACGCCGCCTCAGTGCCGTCGTAGCCAAGCGCATCGACCGTCGTGTTCTGGCTGATCGAGCCGCCGGCGATCCTCGCCCAGCCGCAACTCTCGACGTCGTCGGCATCGCCACGGCGATCGAACGAGGCGCAGCCATTGTCGATGCTATCGATGAAATTATGGCTGCTGGCGAAACGCGCCGCGCCGATCAAGCCGAGCGCCTGACCGGACAGCGCATTGAGCGCCCGCGAGTAGGCGGCGGCATCGTTGACCTTCAACAGTGCGTTGAACGCGTTGTCAAAGCTCGTGCCGCCATCGAACAGCGCCTGGAGGTTCCCGGCGACCGCAGTGCGGTTGCCGCCCAACCCGGCCGCCACGGCAGCAAAGCGAGCCTGCGGCTGAATGACGACGGTGTTAGCCACCACTTTCGGCGTGAAGTCGAAGAGCTGGCTCGCATCGACCGACATCAGCGCCGGATCGAGCGTCACCCCGCCGGTAGCCGTCAGCACCGTCACGGCCCGGTTGGCGACACGGCTCGGATGAACCTCGATGACGCCGGTGATCGTGGCCTTGCCGCTGACCTGAAGCAGATCGCCAGTGCCCGCGACATGATCAGTGTCTACGACCAGCCGGCCGGTGCCGGTGCTGACCAGGTTACCGGTCAGAGCCACGGTCCTGATGCCAGAGCCGCCGACGTCCAGCGTCCCGGCATTTGTCAACGTGCCTCCATTGAGGGCGACATTGGACAACGGAACATAGGTTGCCCCAGGCTCATTGATGAAGTTGCCGCCGATGTTAGTGTTGCCGGTGGCGATGCCGTAGTTGAGAACCTGGAGCGAGCTGTTGTCGGCGTAGAAGGCATAGCCATCGGTCGGCTCATGCGTATTGACCACGCCGTAATTGGTCGCGGTATTTCCGGCACCGCCGTTGCGGACATAGACGGCCGAGGCGATCGCACCGAAAGCGCTGCCGCCGAACACCGCAGCAGCACAGACTTTCGAGCTGTCGGTGCAGATGTTGTTTACGTCGCCGATGGAGATGGTGATGTTGCTGCCTGAGCCGACGCCGCCGTTCGTCGCACCGCCGGCCGATTGCGCGAAGATACCCGCCGACGCGCTGCCCTTCGCATCGACGCCGCCCCGGACATTCACGGTGACGAGCCCGCCAATGCCGGTGCCTCCGGCCGAACCAATGTAGGCATTATCGTTATTGGTAATCCAGCCGCCACCACCGCCAACCGACTGCGCGATGATCCCGGGCGCGTTGCCACCGCTCGTTCTGATGGTGGCACCAGCGTTGACCGTCACGCTGATGTCAGTGCCGTTGCCAGCATACTGACTCGCGTTCGATGCCCTGCCTATCTGCGCGAGCTGCATGGTGTGGCCGATGTCGCCGGCAATGCCGCCCGAGCCACCAACTGACTGGGCGAAGACGCCGACACCACCGGCGCCGGACGTGGTGATGTTGTCGCCGACCGTGACGTTGGCGCTGACGCCGATTCCGACGTTGCCCTGTTTGTTCTGAGCACCGAGGAAGTCCGACGCGGCGCTGCCCATGGGCTTGCCGCCGAGCGCGAGACCGCCGCCGCCCGACACGGCCTGCGCCAGAATAGCGATGCCGTCGTCGCCCTTGGTGACGATGGTGCCGCCCGACGTGGTCGTCACCGTCGCCGATCCGGCGTCGCCGCTGACCAGCTGATTGTTCGAGCCAAGCTGGACCTTGACGTCGAAGTTCTTCTGACTTGAGGAGCTGCTGCCCGACACGGTGGTGCCGTTGGCTGTGTCGAGGTCACTTGCCAGCGTCTTGACGATGCCGCCGCCGCCCGAGATCGACTGGGCAATGATGCCATAGGAGTCGTGACCACGCGTCTCGATCGGGCCGCTGCTCGTCACGGCCGCGGCCTCTGAGATGCTGTTAGCCTTGGTGCTCGAGCCGCCGAGCGTTGCGGTCACCGCCACCTTCTTATCCGAGCCGCTGCCGGCGACCGTCACCGATGAGGTGCCGCCGATACCGCCACCGCCGCCGATCGACTGCGCGACGATGCCCGACGACATCGCGCCCACGGTATAGACCGTACCATAGTTGTTAACCGTCGGCTGCCCACCGTTGTTGGCGTTCACGTTGCTGTTGTTACCGCCGTTGCCGCCGACGCCGATCGCGCCCGAAATGTCGCCGCTGCTCGCCGTTGTGGCGTTGCCGCCCTTGCCGCCGCCGCCGCCAATCGACTGTGCGACGATCGCGTCGGAGTCCTTCCCCATCGTCGCGACCGCCCCGCTCGCCTGGTTGGTGACGGTGATAGTGCCCGCCGCACCGCCGTTGCCGCCGTTGCCGCCGACGCCGACGCCGATCGAGACCGACTTGGCATTGTTGTCGTCGCTGTCCTTGCCGCCGCTGCCGGCGGTGTTGTCGACGGCGTCGGCGGGGTCGCCGTCGTCGCCGACGCGAGCCTGGAAGGTGCTGTTGGCGAGCAGTCCGTTGATCGTGCCAATGGCACCGTGCGTGGCGTCGCCCAGATAGTTGTAGTCGCCGATCGCAGCGCCGCCCTTGGCGGTGTAGTTTGCCTCGATCGCACCGATCGTGGTCGTGACGCCGCTGGCGTCGCCGTTGCCGCCAGCCTTGTCCGATTTGCCACCGCTGAGGCTGGTGCCCGCCTTGCCACCGCTGCCGCCGCCGCCGCCGATCGACTGCGCGAGGATGCCGCTGGCGTCGGCACCGTAGGTGACGATGGTCCCGCTGTTGGTCACGTTGACCTGGCCGGTATAATAGGTCGAACCGCCGTTGCCGCCAGTGCCACCGACCCGGAGGTCGAACTGGATATCGCCTTTGGTCGATGCCGCGCCGCCGCCGGCGTTGCCGCCGCCGCCGCCGATCGTCTGGGCGAGGATGCCGTGCGCGCTGTCGCCGAGCGTGATGATCGCGCCGGTATTCATTGCCGTCACACCGTAGCCATCGCCAGCGCCCCCGCCCGTGCCGCCGCTGCCGACGGCGAACGCCAGATTCTTGCCTGACGGCTTGTTGTCGGAAGCGTTATCGCCCTCGTTGACACTCGAACTGCTCTCGCTCTTAGCGTCGCCTGCACCGCCGTTGCCGCCGCCACCGCCGATCGATTGTACGAGCATACCGGTGGCCGAACCGCCCGTGGTCAAGACCAACCCGTGGTTGACCACCTCGACGTTGCCGCCGTTCCCGGCCGCGCCGCCCGAGCCGCCGAAAGCCAGCGAGACGGCGAGGCCGCCATTACCGCCGGTGGCGCTTGCCGCCGCCGAGGCGTCCCCGGCATTGCCGCCGCCGCCGCCGATCCCCTGTGCGACGAGGCCAGCCGAGCCGGCGCCGATGGTCGCGACCAGCCCCGAGCTTTGCAGGTAGACGTTGCTGGCCGAGCCGGCGATCCCACCCGAGCCCCCGGTGGCCATCGCCAGCGACTGGCTGGGAAAGTCGCCGTTGCCCTTGACGACACTCTTGGCAGTCGAGGCGCCGCCGTTGCCGCCGCCGCCGCCGATCGACTGCGCGACGATGCCGTAGCTGTCGCTGTCGAAGGTCTCGATCTGGCTGTCGGGCGCATTATTCTCGGTGTGCGCGGCATTGACCGTGCCACCATTACCACCAGCACCGCCGCTGCCGCCGACGCTGATCGCGGCACCGTAGAATACCGACGAAACTGAACCATAAGCGGCGCCGCCGTCGCCGCCGCCGCCGCCGATCGACTGGATCTCAATGCCGGGAGAGTGCTTGTTGATCGTCTGGATCTGGCTTTTGCCGAGCATGGCCGCGTTGGCATCGGCCGCCGTCCCGCCGCCGCCGCCGGTGCCGCCGACGGTCAGATTGACGATATAACCACTGCCGCTGGCGTCGCCGCCCTTGCCGCCACCGCCGCCGATCGACTGTGCAATGACCGCCCCCGAATTAAAGCCGAACGTCGCCACGAAGGAATCGGTCAGCGCGACGCTGACCTGCTTGCCGTCGGACGCGGCGCCGCCGCTGCCGCCGACCGCGAGCCAGCCGTTCGAGTCAGGCCCGACGCCACCGCCACCGCCGATCGACTGTGCTATCAGGCCCGAAGAATTGTCGCTTATGGTGTTATTGCTCCTCGTGACGATGTGAGCGCCGGTTCCAGTGACGGTGACGGTGTTTGCTGAACCGCCAGAGTTGCCCGATCCACTGGTCGGATTAAACCAGGCGGCAGACGTCCCACCGTTGCCACCCGTTCCGCCCAACGACTGGATGAGTACGCCGTAAGTATTCGCGGCGCCACTCGTGCTGACGTTACCATCGATCTCGGCGGTGACCGTGCCTGCGGCGCCGCCTGTACCGCCGCTGCCCGAGCTATTGCTGATACCTCCGACGCCGCCACGTCCGCCCACGGACGCCACATAAAATGCCGCGCCAGCCTCTGACGCAATCGCGATGCCGCTAGAAGCGAGCGTAGCTCTGACGTTGCCACCAGCTCCCGCCTTGCCGCCGTTACCGCCGCTTCGATCGCAGCAGTCGTCCGAGTCGCCTCCGGTGCCGCCGTCACCGCCGATCGAGGCGATAAATGCGCCAAAGGTCTGGCCTGCCACTGTTCCCTTCACAGTAACGTCGACGGTATTACCGGCACCGGCTGTGCAGGTCTGATCGTTGGGGCTGCCGCCGCAGCCGTCCACTCCTTGCGGTGATTTATCCGACTTTTTCGCGTCATCGCTGGAGCTGCCGCCGCCGCCAAGGCCGCCGTTGGAGGTCACGAAGAGTCCTGCGCCGGCGTCGGATACCCACTTGCCGTCGATCGTGGCAGTCACCGTACCGCCGTTGCCACCCATGCCGGGATGGCCATTGCCGCCTTGCCCCACATTGTAGCTGGCAATGCCGGCGTCGCCGCCCGCTCCGCCCAGCGAAATCAGCGTCAGGCCACTCGTCCGCGGACCGCCGTTCATATAGGTTGCTTCGCCCGAAAGCGCCGAGCCGACTGTCATATTGATGTTGCCGCCGGTCTGGCCAGGCTGACCCCAGCCTCCGTCCAGATTGATAATGATGCTTCCTGCCGGGTCCGAGTTGCTGCCGTTGCCGCCCTTGCCGCCGACCGTCACCGCGTTGATCGGCGATGTCGTGCCGCTGCTTCCCAATGTCCGTGGACTCTCGAGGTCGGCGGTAACGTTGCCCCCCGGGTTGCCGGTTGTGCCAGGGTGACCGTTTTCGTGGAAGGTTGCGCCGGGGCCATCGGCACCATTCACGATGGGGGTCGAGAAGTCGCAGGCCGGCCCGACCATGTTGCACGCTGCGCCGGTGTCCTGAGCGTGTCCGGACGTTCCGGTCAGCAAGGCCAGAGTTATGACGACGCCGGACAGCGCGGACGTTGTGCGCAGCCGAACTACGAGAACATTTCTGCAATTCATGGCACTTTCCCCCTTGATCGTGACACCGTGACTCGTCCCGAGGCACGGGTTACGGTGTCCTGCTCGACTTCTTGCGGTGGTAACTCGGCATTTACCGCGGACCTGCAGTCGGCTAATTACTCACTGGCACCCGGAGCGGTCTTTCCGCGAACGCGGCGATTCTTTGTCGCCTTCGTGGATTTCAGAACTGCCCGCCGCGCGGCCCAAGTGTCGAGCAGTCGCGCAATCAGCCTGGAAATCGCTTCCGCTTCGCTGCTGGTGTCGGGGTCAAACAGCGCTTCGAGGCCGCTCCGCGGGAGTCCTGCTTCCGCTGCTAAAACGCCGAGGCCCCGCGCACTCGCGACTGCCCCCAACGCACGGAGCATAGCCGGGTGACTCCGGGACCGCAGCGCGTCTTCGAGGCACAGTTCCTGAGACAATTCGTCCGACAGGAACCCGGCACCCGCTGGCTTATCACGATCCGACATCGTGCCCTTTTCACTCAGGGCAACAGTGGTGTCTTATCAGATTCGCTGGTCATCTTTGCCATTTTCGAGGACGCGGCTCGAACCGCACACCGTTTTTAAACCCGGCTGGGGGCCAGTCCGCAGCCGGCACAAAATTGGTGGCCGAGCTTTACACCATATGTCTCAAGGACTGATTTGCGCGCTGTCGCGCTGACGGCCTCGCTCAATTCGGGCTTACCGCTATTTTGGGCAGCGACGACCGCTGAGCGTAGAATGAAAGACTGGGTGCAGATTGCAGCAGTCGCGCGCTGGCGGTCTTCAATGCTCGCCTGGGCAAAGGAGCCGCTGTCATTCAGAGCCATGGCAACGCGCGAGACAAGCCCGACGACGGCAGACAGGTTTGGAGGTGCGGTCCCGAACATCGCCACGCAAGCGATCACGAGATGACAGCCTATCAACGGAGCCAAGTCCGTGAGGTCAATCCCCCACAGGCTGAGCGACTCCGAATAAGATTTGAATACATCGAAACGATCAAAGGTCAAGGCGAGGCGAGACGCAATTGCCGAATTCCTCCGCTCGATCTCAGAAATCAAATCGGCAGTAAAGCGATGCTGGTCATAACTTGCGACTACGTGGCTAGGTACCGGGCAATACTTTCCGAGTGGAGCGCCGGCGTCGGCAAGCCGTTCCGAAAACGACGGCGTTATCCACCTGCGAGCGTCCTCGAGCACCAGATCCGCCAGTACGTACCAGGTCAACCGGCTGGCACGTACCGGTGCAGACAGAAAGTCGGCGACCGGAGGCGTGCCCGCTGTCTCGCGGCCGCCGGTGATCCACTCTCCCGGCGTTGTGCCAACTATGCTCAGAAACACGCGGTGAAACTGGGTGTAGCTGCCGAACCCAGCCTCCAGCGCCGCCGTCAATAGATCGCCACACCGCGGATAGATTAACTGGAAGCGCTCGAGCCGGAAGCGACTGCGCCATTCGACAAAGCCTCGCCTGGTTTGCTCCGCCAGCAACTCGCGCAGATACACCGCAGACACCCCGCAACGTTGCGCGAGCGCTGCCGCATTGGGAATGTCGGGCGCATTGCGAAGGACGCGAAGCGCAGTGAGCACAGCGGGGTGCAGCGGTGCCTGAGCTGCCTCCGGACCCGACATGCTAATATGGAGCGCGCTTCGCAGCGCATATTCGAGTCCAACGCGATAGAGTTGCGGCTCATCGGACTCCTGGGAAACGTGGGCAAACACCCGGTCGAGCGCGATTGCATCGTCGCGCGCGAGTATGCGGCTCGCGTGCCGCGCAGCGTCGTCCAGCAACGAGCGTTCCAATCGCTCGGTTGAGCAGGTGAGCACCCACATCTGGAGATCCGGCCCGGGCAGCAGCCGGTGCGATTGGTTGGGTAACATCCACACCAATCTACCAGGTGACAGATCGTAGTGCGCGCTGTCGAGGAAATAGACACCCTTTCCAGCTGTGACGAGGTTGAGTTCGATCTCCTGATGGTAGTGCCATAGCGGCGAGATCCCGGGCCCAGTTCGCCGAATTTCGCTACCTGCCGACACGCGCTGGCACTCGGTCGGCATTCCATGAATCGTAAGAGACTGAGCGAGGGACAAGGCTTCGAAACTCCGCGATGCTTTAGTGACGTAAACGCTCTGTTACGAAGAGAGTCGGCCTAAAAAGGCAAGAAAATCTGCTTCAGCTTTGCTCTTGACTGCTCAGTTCGCCGGATGTGGTCGTGCTCCGGGTGGTGGGGTAGCTCGCGGCTGGCCATCGGCGATCTTCGGACAGGTTAGGTTGCAACAATCAACCGACGAGGCGACCGAGGCTACGATGGACGTTCAAGCGCTGGTGGGGAAGAGCGCCGACGCCGATTTCTGCGTGAGACGATCGGCTTTGCCGCGCAGCGGCTGATGAAATTGAAGGTCGGCGGGCTGACTGGTGCCGGCTATGGCGAGAAGAGCGCCGAGCGGCTTGCCCCGCAGCGGTGACCCGCGATCGTGGCAGCGCGGAAGCTCTCGACGCGATCTTGCGCACCCATCTGATCAACCCGGCGGTGCTGCGCGCCGACGTTTCGATGGATTTCCATCTGTGGACACCCCTTCGAGTGCAAGCAGTATCTGGAAGTTCTGACACGTAGTCGGATGCTGCCATCTGTCCGGCCTTTGATGCAGCGGTGAGCTGCTGGCCCGTATGGGAGTTCGCGGACCGGAACCATATCACCAACAGCGTGCTTCAGGCACGGTGGAAAGCCCTGGTTCTTCCGGCCCCGTCTCGCCGACTGTTGTGCCATACCCTCCTTCGACCGACTGCGCCCTCCGACGCCTCTGGCCCGTCTCGGCTAACGCCGCGACGGGAACCGGAGCTCTGTAATCGTCGTGGCGCGTCAGCAGCGCCCAGACGGTGCGCGCCATTTTGTTAGCGAGCGCGACTGTCACCAGCATGTGTGGCTTGCGGGCGAGCATGCCTTCGAGCCACGATCCCGCCGGCGCACCGCGCTTGCTCACCTGGAGCACGACCGCGCTGGCAACGATGATAAGTAGGCGCCGCAACGTTCGCTCGCCCATCCGCGAGATCGCGCCGAGCTTTTGCTTGCCGCCAGTCGACATCTGCTTGGGGACCAGCCGTAGCCACGCGGCGAAGTCGCGGCCCTTGGCGAACGTCTCGGCCGGCGGCGCGATCGCAGCGATCGCCGTGACCGTAATCGGGCCGATGCCGGGGATGGTCATCAGCCGGCGCGCTACCTGGTCCTCGCGAGCCCGACGCGTGATCTCCTTGTCCAGCACGGCGATCCGTTCGTCGAGCTGGGCCAGCATATCGATCATCATCGCGAACATCGGCTGCGCCGCTTCGGGCAGCGCCTGCCCGATCTCGCCGTCGTCGAGCAGACCGGCCAGCAACGCGAAAGACGCCGCTCCCTTCGGAGCTACCCAGCCATACTCGGTCAGTGCCCGCGGATCGCATGGGCGATCTGGGTCCGCTGCTTCACCGCGAGATCGCGTGTACGAAAGACCAGAGCGGCTGCCTGTTGCTCCTCGCTCTTCACCGCGACGAACCGCATGCTCGGCCGCTGGGCTGCCTCGCAGATCGCCTCGGCATCGACCGCGTCGTTCTTGTGCCGCTTGACGAACGGCTTGACGTACGCTGGCGGGATCAGCCGGACCTCATGGCCCATCGCCTGCAGCTGGCGCGCCTAATAATGGCCGCCCCCGCATGCCTCCAGCGCCACCAGGCCCCGAGGCTGGGCGGCGAAGAAGGCGAGCAGCTTGCCGCGCGTGAGCCGTCGGCTGAACATCGCCCGCCCCGCGCCATCCGCGCCGTACGCGTGGAAAACATGCTTGGCGATGTCCAACCCGATCGTGGTAACTTCTGTCATGGACGCCTCCCTCAGTGGTCTTCAACACCTCCGCTTTGGCACATCGATGCCGTCGGGGGGCGTCCACCCCATCACCAATCGCGAGGCGCGACTGGCATTGGCGTCCCCAGGCGATGGCAAGGCGGTGGTTGACAGCGAGGTGACGCAGGAAGGAATTGCGGACGACGTGCTCGGGCTGGACGAGGAAGAAACTCTGGACGAGGCGGCGTGACGGAAGACTGTGGTAAGAATTGATCCCGATTTCGATCCAAATCCGACCATTAATGACCGCTTTGATGAGGCCCGGTAACCGGTCGCTTGTCGTCTGATCGCGCCAGGTGCAAGGTGTTCTTTGAGATGCCGTTGCCGGGAGCATGGTTGTCTTCGCGGTCGGCATGTGCCGCCGCATGATGGGGGCCTGTACCCCGATATGATCACGTGCGGGAAGCAGATGTCGTCCGGCTATCAGCCGATCTCGGCGCTGATGATCTCGGAAGGGATTCATCACGCGATGGTGCGGTCGAGCCGGGAGCATGGCGCATTTGGGTCTTCTAGTGTCCGCCCTCGATCCAAGGAATGGCCACAGCGCGGAACGCATCAGCAAGCGCAGCCTCAATCTCCAGCGACTCCCACTGCTGCATTAGATTCAGATGTTTGACCAACTCCGGCAGCAAGCACATGCCGAACCTTGTAACCCAGCTTGTGCTGGTCAAACCGCCAATCAGGATCGCGCGAGGTCTGCCCGACGTAAAGACCCCATCGTTCTGGAACGGCAGGGTGATGCAGGAGGACGACGTAGACTGAATGTTTCGCTCCGCTCGTGCGGAGGGTAGTCGCGCGCAGTGAGCCGGCGGCTCGCCGAGCCGCCGGCATCCAATTCAATGTCGTCATTGCCGCCGGCTGCCAGCACCGGTTGACAGGATCACGCGAGGTCCAGAACCAGAGCGCAGGCCGCCTGCCTGACGCCAAGCCAGGCCTTGTGCTCGCCGATCGCGTCGGGCAGGGCGCGATGGGTGGGCCGGGGGTCCTTTGCGGCAGTGACCCTCGCCACGATGTTGTGCGCCTCGACATCGAGCCGGTCGCGGGGAGAACGGGTCGAAGAACCTCAACGGCGGCCTCCCTCAGCGCCTCATCGGAGTCGCGGAGCCTTAAGGTGTGGCGAGGCAGCCCGGCTCCGCGCAGCATGACACTCAGCCACTTGCCGTCCCATGAAGGGGCGCTGGCAACAGGTCGTGACCGGTCAGTGCTTCGATCATCCGATTCGCGACGAAAACCATCGGCTTATGGCAAGGATGATCCGCGCCGCGTGCGCCGGCGTCGCCCATGCGCTGACCACGGCAATGGACGACGGGCACTGCGGCCTTCCTCGTGATGATCTGATCGCCTAGGGTGCTGAATTGCTCGAGGTAGCGACGCCCCTGATTAATGACGCCGTCACCGCCGCGCTCGCCAGCGGCGAGGTTATCGCCGGCATGACCGATGGTCGCGAGATCGTCTAGCCGCCCAAGACGGGCGTTCAGCTTCCCCAAATATGCGATTTTTCGCGCGGCCGACGCTCAATGAATGGATGTCCGCAATCGGCGCCAGGTACCGTAACCGGCCAGTCCGCTAACCACCAAAATTGCCGTGAAAGCAGTCGGCCCTCAATGCCGGCGGCGGTCGATGGCTCGGTCCAGCGATTCTCGGAAGTCGGCGTCATGCTACTTGCGCCTTCGCCGACTTGAGCGCCGTCCGCGGGTTGGCCTCGGCCCCGCCCTGCCCCGCCCCCTTCCAACCGATCCGGTCGAGATTGTTGAGGAGCGTCGATCGCGGGACTTTAAACGCGCGGCACACTGATGCCTTGCTGGCACCGCCGTCGAGTGCAGCGACGATCTGCTCGATCTGCTCCTCGCCAAGCGATCGCGGTCGGCCGCCTATGCGGCCTCGACGCCTCGCTGCGGCCAGGCCGGCGTTGACGCGCTCTCTGATCAGCGCCCGCTCAAATTGCGCCAGTGAGCCGAAGACGTTGAACAGGAATTCGCCGTGTGGCGTGGTGGTGTCCATTTGCTCTGTGATCGAGCGGAACGCCACGTCGCGGTTCTTCAGGTCGTTGATGATCGTCAGGAGGTGCGACAGCGAGCGGCCGAGGCGGTCGAGTTTCCAGACAATCAAAATGTCGCCATGCCGGAGATCGGCGAGGCAAGCCTTCAGGCCCGGTCGATCATCCTTGGCGCCGGACGCACGGTCTTGATGGAGATGACGTTCATCCACACCCGCTGCGACAAGTGCATCGCGTTGCAGATCGACCGATTGACGTTCGTCGGCGGTGGAGACGCGCATGTAGCCGACCAGCATGTACCGGAAAACCCCGCAACCCGTGTTTTCACATACTACAGCAAACCGACAGGGTTTGTCGCCTATGTTCGCCGTCGAGGCCGGGGTTGATTTTGCGAAGCTCAGCTGGGGGCGCGGGAATCAAGTGATTGCCGACTTCGTTCATTTCGATCGGGCTTTTCTGATCACAGACTCTTTCGCAGGTAGTGTCGGAGACTTGCAGGTCATTTACCTTCCAATTGTCGTTAAGCCTCAGATTGAACGGCCTCAATATTAGCTCAAGCGACCTCTCTGGCTGCCACCGCAGCCTCGAGCAAACTCTGCGGGGCCGGTTGCAGCCGCCGCTAGAAATAATCTCGCAAGAGGTCGAAGAGAGGGTGTTCGCCAATTGCGGTATTCGCTCGGACGGGACGACCGTGAAACCGGAAGGCTGTCGCAGCGCGACCGATACTACCCTTGACTGAAACGATCGTTACAGTGTAACGGTCGTTTCATGGACACTCGCTCGCCCCGCCGCGCCGACCTGATGCGCAAGATCGTCGCCGAGCTGCTCGAGCACGGCGTCGGCGATCTATCGTTGCGTCCGCTTGCCGACCGCGTCGGGACCAGCGCGCGGCTACTGATCTACCACTTTGCCTCGAAGGAAGCGCTGCTTGCCGCGGCGCTCGCCGAGGTGCGCTGCGAGGTTGACATCGCGCTAACGATTCGCGCCCGGCAGGTCCGGCCGGCGTCGCTGCGGGCGATGATCATGATGTTCTGGGACTGGAGCACCGAAGCTGCGAACCAGCGTTATTTTCGCCTGCTGTTCGAGGTCGATGGGCTGACGCTGTTCAACCGGGTGAGCTTGTCGCGTGAGACGCAACAGGCGAACAGCGAGACCTGGACACGCCTGATCGAGCGCGGCGTCGCGACGCTCCCGGGTGACGGTGTGCCGCCGACAATCGCGACATTGCTGATGTGCGCGACGAAGGGTCTGCTGCAGGAATTCCTCATGACAGGCGACCTCGAGCATACGACGGCCGCGATCGAGGCGCTGCTCGAAGAGTTGGTGGCTGAGGCGTCCGCCCGTCTCGAACGGGCCGGCGCATGACCACAGCCGCGCCCACCGCCGCCCTCCGCCGGATCACCGGCCATGTCGCCGTTCGGGCACTTGGCCGGAGCGTGCTGATCAACATGATGGCACCGGGCTTGCTCTATGCCGCCGCCGCGCCGCATTTCGAGCACGGGAGCCTGATCCCGCTGGCGCTCTCCGGCGTGCCACCAATGCTCTGGCTCGCCTACAGCCTGCTCAAACTTGGCGCGATCGACTTTCTCGGACTCTTCGCGATCGAGAACGTCATCGTCCGGATGACCGCCCTCGTCCCGGCGCATAGCGAGCGCGACGCGCTGATCGGCCGTGCGATGGAAAACATCCTGCTGGCGGCGATGTTCGCCGCCTCGCTGTGCCTAGCTAAACCCATGATGTTCTACATGTCGCGGCAGCTGTCGACGGGAAACGATCCGGCGAAGCGCGATGCGTTCGAGATGGCCGCGGCAGCGCCCGGCGCGCTCGCGGTCTACCGGACGCTGACGGTGGCGTGGGCGGGCGCGCTACTGATCAAGGCGGCCGGCGGCTACCTGCTGGCGACGCATTGCACGACCAGCCAGTACCTCATCTTCTCGCCGATGTGGGACCTTTTTAGCGACGCTGTCCTGCTTACCGGAACGGTCGCCTATGCCAAGCGGCACTTCAGCGCGCCGGCGGGCGCAACGCTTTTGGAGCCATCATGACCGACGCCGACCTTCACGCGCATCTGATCGATCAGCAGGGGTCGCGCCGCAGCCTGAATACGCCGGCGCTGCTGATCGACGCCGACGCGCTCGATCGCAACATCGCGGCGATGGCCGGATTTGCCGCCGGGCATGCATTGCAGCTGCGACCGCACGCAAAGACACACAAGAGCCCCGAGATCGCCCGGCGGCAGCTCGCCGCCGGCGCGATCGGCATCTGCTGCGCCAAGATCGGCGAGGCCGAGGTGCTGGCGGACAACAGCGTGACGCAGGGTCTCCACCTGACGTCGCCGGTCGTCGGCGCGCATGCCATCGCGCGGCTGGTGGCGCTCAATCGGCGCACCAGCGGACTGATGTGCGTCGTCGACAATCCCGAAAATGTCAGCGCGCTCGGCGCCGCGGCGAGCGGGTCGGGAAAACCGCTGAACGTCGTCATCGACATCGATCCCGGCATCTGCCGCACCGGCGTCGGCTCGCCGGAAGCCGCCGTCGCGCTGCTCCGCGCGATCGAGCTGCAGCGCGACCTGCACTACGTCGGCGTGCAATGCTATTGCGGAGCGCAGCAGCATATCCACGGCTTTGATGATCGTCGCCAGGCGATGGAAGAGCGGGCACGCCATGTGCGGGCGATCATCGATGCGCTGACCGAGGCGGGCGGTCGGCCCGAGATCGTCACCGGCGGCGGGACGGGCACGCACCGCATCGACCCCGCGCTGGGCCTGTTCACCGAGCTGCAGGTCGGCTCCTACGTCTTCATGGACGCCGAATATTCGGCTTGTGACCTTACCGGCGACGGCGCGCCGGTGCCGTTCGAAACCGCCCTGCTGGTCGATGCGCGCGTGATCAGCAACAACACCCGGGGGTTGGTCACGCTCGACGCCGGGTTCAAGGCGTTCGCCACCGATGCGGGCGTTCCGGCGGTCGTCGCGGGAGCGCCGGCGGGTGCCAGCTACCGTTTCATGGGCGACGAGCACGGCGCGCTGCTGCTGCCCGGCGGCGGGACGCTGCCTCTTGGCCAGGTCGTCACACTCGCCACGCCGCACTGCGACCCGACGGTCAATCTTTACGACACCTACCACGTGGTTGAGGGCGACACGCTACGCGCGTTGTGGCCAGTGGCCGCACGAGGACGATCGCGTTGAGATCTGCCCCTGCGCCATTCAGCGCTCGCTCGCCGGCGTACTGGCTCACCATCGTTGCAGGGGCGGTGGTCACCAACATCGTGTCCCTAAGCGTCCACGTCGGCATGCTGCAGGGCTTGGGCGTGCCGTTCCCCGACCGCAGCGGCGTCTCACCGGCCGCCGCGCTGCTCAACGCCGCGCTAGCGGTGTTGGCGCTGCTGACCTCCTACGACCTGGCACGGGTGCGCCTTGCCGGCCGGCCGTTCTGGCAGCGCGCGCTGATCGTCGCCGCGCTGTTCGCCGGGCTGAAGGAGTTGCTGCGCGGCAGCCTGATGGACGCGGTCGTGACGACGGGGTGGACCTTCAGCGCCGCGCAGATGCTGAGCTCGACGGTCTACAGCGTGGTGCTCGGCGCGGTCGTCGTCGGCGTGACGCCGAGACTGCAGCGGCTATGGCTGCGGGCGATCGCCGCCATCGTCATCACCGCCTTGATGATGTTCGCCGTCCGGCCGCTTGCGGATGCGCTGTTCGCACCACTGCTCGCCTCGCTGGCGCATCTGAAGCACGCCGACGTCTACCCGTTCCCGTACGGCTGGCATGTGCTGTCCTGGGCCTATCTGACCTATTTCGAGCCGGTGATCGCCAGCATCATCATCGCCGCGCTGGTCTGGCCGGCGCTTGCAGGTTCGGCGTTGCGCAGATCATTGAAGACCGCGGCGCTGATCGTGCTGATCAAGGGCGCGCTGCTGCCGACCTTCGTCTTCAGCCTGTGGAACCGCGCCGGCGTAGGGGCCGGCATGCTGAGCGAGAGCCAGTTCCTGTTCGAGGCGATCCTGCTCGGGCTGCTTGCAGCGGGGACATGGGCGCTCGCGCAGCACCGCCGTGGCAGCCCCTCCGGGCCCCTGCCGTGACGTGCGTAACCGCTCCACGCTTGAGCCGGACGTGGTGGTCTACTGCGGCCCTGATGTGTGCGGTCCGCGCCGGGCTCGCCGCCCTCGCCGGCGCGCTCGCGGTCGCGGCCGCTGCAGCCGCCGTGCTGCCGCTGATGCGGTTCCCGACGGTCAGCACCGATCGGATCGCCTTCGTGGCTTACGGCAATTTGTGGAGCGTCGCGGTCGGCGGTGGCACCGCCAAGCGCCTGACCGATGACCCCGGCCAAGTCCTGATGCCGCATTTCTCGCCGGACGGGCGATCGATTGCATTCACCTGGGTGCGCGAAGGCGGCAACGATGTCTATGTGATGCCGGCGGGTGGCGGCACGCCAGTGCGGCTGACGCACGGCCCGACGCACGACAGCTACGACAACGCCGTCACCGGCTGGACGCCCGACGGCGCGAACATCCTGTTCGTGTCGCTGCGGCAGACGGCGTCGCATCGCTTTGAAACCTTCGAGGTCCCGGTCAAGGGCGGCCTGGCGAAAGCGATCGCGCTCGGTCATTCGGGCCTGTCGAGCCTGTCCCCCGATGGCCGGCGCATCGCGTACGACCCGACGTTCCGCAATCTCGGCGGCGACCGCTGGAAACACTATGTCGGCGGCCAGGCATCCGACATCTACATCCAGGACCTGAACGGCACGGCGTCGGAACGGTTGACGGACTGGCAGGGGATCGACACCGCGCCGATGTGGATCGGCCGGCGGGTGTACTTCCTGTCCGATCGCGGCACCGAGCGCCGTGCCAACCTGTGGGTGATCGATCTCGATACCAAGCAGGCGCGCCAGCTTACGCATTATGCCGATTACGACATCGACATGCCGTCCGCCGGGGCCGGCAGCATCGCGTTCCAGCTCGGTGGGCGGCTGCTGATGCTCGATCTCGCCTCGGAGGCGGTCCGCGCGATCCGGGTCGACCTCCCCGTCGATGGCCGTATCAAGCCACATGACGTGGCGGCTTCGGCCTTTATCCAGCGCAACGATATCGCGGGTTACCCCGACTATGCCTTGGGGTCGGACGGGCGTACTGCCTATCTGGTCGGACGCGGCGATCTGCTGGCGGTGACGCAGGACGGGACGGCGCGCAATCTCACGCACACCGCTGCCGCGCGGGAGGATCATCCGGTCGTCTCACCCGACGGCCGGCGACTGGCTTTCGTCACCGATGCCCGCGGCGAGCAGCAGCTGGCGGTGATGCCCGTCGCGGGCGGCAATCCGGTCAGGGTGCTGACCCGTTTCCGGAACGGCGTCCTTTACGCTCCGCGCTGGGCACCCGACGGGTCGCGCCTGCTTATTGCCGATGCCGGCAAGCGCCTCTGGTTGATCAATGCAGCCGACGGCCGCACCATGCAGATCGCGGTCGATCCATTCGCCGAGATTCACGACGCGGTGTTCTCCGCCGATGGCGCATGGATTGCCTACAGCACGACCCGGCCAAACCAGATGCGCGCGATCCATCTGCGAAACCTCGCCACGAACATCGACACGGTCGTCAGCCCGATCAACGAAAGCGACCACGATCCGGTATTTTCCGGCGACGGCAGCCGCCTGTACTTCGTCTCGCCGCGGCGGGAGCAGCCGTTCGTGTCGGACCGTGACCGGGAAGGCACGGTGGCCACGATCAAGTCGGACATGCTGTTCGAGGTGGCATTGCCCAAATCGATGGCACCGGCCGATCTTGCCCATACGACGGCGCACGCCGTGGCGGTGGTGATCGACCTCAAAGGCGGCATCGCCGCGATCGAGCGGCGCGGCGCCTCACTGTTCTACCGCGCCACCGCCGCCAGCGGCATCGGCGGCGACCTTCCCGGCGAAACATCGGGGTTCCGCATCTTCGACACCGTCACACACGCCGATCGCCTCATCGCTGCCGACGTTGGCGGCTATGTGCTGTCGCCCGACGCGGCGACCGCCCTGATCCGCCGCGGCAACGGCTGGCATCTGGTCGCCACCGCGGCGGGAACCACGCTCGACACGCCGCTGCCGACCAAGAGCGTGCGGGTCACGGTCGACCCGCCCGCCGAATATCGCGCGATGTTCGAACAGGCCTGGCGGCTCGACCGCGACTTGTTCTGGAACCCGACGATGAACGGCGTGGACTGGCGGGCGGTCCACGACCGCTATGCGCGGCTGGTGCCGGCTATCGGCTCGCACGAGGATCTCATCTACGTGCTCGGCGAGATGCAGGGCGAATTGTCGACCAGCCACATGTTTCTCGGCGGGGGAGATTCGGGCGATGCCCGGCCACAGATCAGTCCCGGGCTGCTCGGCGCGGACTTCGCGGTCGATGCGGCGAGCGGCCGTTACCGCCTGGCGCACATCTATCGCGGCGATGCCAGCCGGGTGAGATTCCGTGCGCCGCTGGGCGATCCGGCGCTCGACGTGCGCGACGGCGATTATCTGCTCGCGATCGACGGCCAGCCGCTCGTCGCCCTCGACGATCCCTACCGCCTACTGCTCGGCAAACAGGGTCGGCTTCGCCTCACCGTCGCGCGCGCACCGGACGAACCGGGGCGGATCATCGAGGTCGACACCACGGACGACGAGACAGAAATTCGCAAGCTCGACTGGATCGCCGGGAATGCCGCGCGCGTCGACCGCCTGAGCGGCGGTAAGACCGGCTATGTCTATCTGTCGGACTTCGATGCGCTGGGGAGCGAGGATTTCCTGCGACAGTTCTATCCGCAGGCCGACAAGCCCGGCCTCGTGATCGACGTACGCGACAATCGCGGCGGCTTCACTAGCCAATGGGTGCTCGATGTGCTGCGCCGACCGCTGGCGGGCCGATTTCGCAACCGCGAGGGCGCCGTCAGCACCCTGCCCGGCACGGCCGCGACACGCGCGCTGGCGGTCGTCATCAACCTTTTCTCGATGTCGGACGGCGATCAGTTTCCGTTCTTCTTCCGCCAGTGGAAGATGGGCACCGTCGTCGGACAGCGCACCTGGGGCGGGGTGAGCGGCATCAAGGGGCCGTGGCGGCTGACCGACGGCACCTTCATCACGATCCCCAAGGACTCACTGTTCGCCGCCGACGGCGAGGCGATCATCGAGAACCGCGGCGCCGAGCCGGACATCTTCGTCGACAACACTCCGGCCGACCAGGCTGCCGGCCGCGACCGCCAACTCGAAGCCGCGGTCGCCGCGACGCTCAAGCGATGAGCGCTGGCGTGCATGATTAGCTAGGTCGTGGGGCGATCCCGTGCATGTCCTGCCATCGCGCCTGCAGTCCCCAGCCGAAATGCTGCCCGCCGGCGAAATTGTCGTCGAGTGCGATCAGGCCGGTGGCAACCCCACGATGCAGCGGCACGTCGATGGTGGCGTTCTGCAGCGACAACGCAACGCCGGGCGGGCCGCTATCCGTCGTCCCGTACAGATTTCGCGGCGTCTCGGCAAGCGGCTGCGATCTTACATTACTCACTTAAAAAGGATTACGCCTAGCGGCCTCACACACAGTCTTGAACGAGGAGCTGTCTGATCGCGGAAAGACAAGGCCGACGCAGGCAGGCTGAGGGTTATCCGACACCCTACCCGATGTGCATGTTCTCGTTCTGCCCCTAGCATCGATGCGATCTGCCGGGCGTATGTCGGGAATCAAGTGATTGCTGCACGTTTACGATCGGCATTTTCCGATGCAGCCGGCACGTCCGGGAAGCGGACACGACGGTCTGAGCGGAGGATTAAGTCTATTCAGAAGTATTGGGTGGCGTTCCTCATTCAATTGGGCTTGCCGTTAAAGCCGAAGCTCAGGCTGGCGAATATCGTATCGTAGTCGGCCGCGCGGACGTCTGTCATCGGCCGGGTCCAGACAACACTGATCAACCAGTTGCCCCGTCGCGCGATGTCGAAAGCGGCGTGACCGCCCGCGTCAGTGATCCGGGTCTCAAGCGGCTTTGCGCCCGTGCCGAGTGCCGTCAGCGCAACGAGCGCGCCGGGAAGTGGCCGTCCTTCGAACACCACCCGAATCGGCATGCGCGGGTCAGTGCCCCTAGCGAACGGATTTCGCTCTGGGACGATCTCAAGCGTCTCGCCGATCGGTTGCAAGACCTCGTCGCTAACCGTGTCGCCGACCTGAATCAGCGCTTTGACCCGCCTCGAATAAAGCTCCCGGCCGGGCCTGTCGGTTGTCGCCGTGCGCTGCCGCTGCGTGATCGCAGCGGCAAGACCGTCTTCGATGATATAAGCGTTGAACTTATCAGCAGGGAGCTCGATCGCTGCATGATAGGTTTCGAGGACGAGTATGTATGTCCCTGGAGTTTCCCAGCGGAGCGACGCGTTGCTGGGCGTTCGATCCGTGACGGGCAGGATTGCAGCGTGCTGGTCAATGATCCCCTCGGGGCCGTAGCTCTTGAACGAATGAAGCTTATCCCAAGCGAACTTCCACGGCGTAACATCGGCGGCGTCGCCGACTAGCATCGCGACATCGACGGTCTCCCCCGGACGGACAACGCTGGCCGAAGGTTGCAGCCACATTTCGTGCGCCTGCACCGAACTTGGCGCCGCGCAGGCGGCGGCAACGACAGCGATCACTCCGCGCAAGATCGTCTCTTTGAATGCCATCCTACTTAGCTGCCTCACGGTGCGACACCACCACCACAAACACTGACGTCAGCCGATGCCAACCCACGGCGCATCGCGATTGTCCGCGCCGCGCTCAGGCCGTGGCCGGCTGAGTAGTCAGCTTCGTCTTCAGCGACGCGGCCGGTCTTGAGCGTATCTAGTGCCTGAAGCACCCGCGCCAATTGCCGGTCGAGATCCGGCACCGCGAACAGGGGGCCGCCGCCGCCCAAGCTCCGGCGGGTGTTCGCTCGCCCCAGCCACCAGCCGGCAGCGCAGTCGGCCTCCTGCTCGCGGACTAATCCGGACTGCTGGGCGATGCCGCTTCGCCGCTCGTTCAGATACTGGACATAGTGGGCGACCTCGTGGGCGATGATGAGCGCGATGATGGCGTCGGCGTCGGCACCGAGGAAGCGTTCGATGTCGGCCAACTCGCCGAGGTCGATCGCGACGCCGACACCGCGGAAATAGCTAAAGCCACGGGCCGGATGGTGGCGAGGTGGGTGGAGATAGATGGTACGTGGCGCGGCGTAGGCACGGCCGGTCGTGGCGAAGACGGCGGACCATTCCTCGGTCGTCGAATTGATGATTGTCGATGCGATGATCGACCCTCGGTCGTCGTTCGGCTGCGGCGGACCGGCTGTGGCGTGCATCGCCACGACGAGCATGATCGCCGCCAGTCCAGATGGGCGCGCGGCAGGGGCCTCAAGCTGTAGCATAGTTATAGCGTCTTACCTTGCCTGGCGTCGTGAAGTGCAGGTGTTTCACCGGCCAAATTGCGAGACGAACTAATATCTGCCTCCGCTTGAAACAGTCGGGGCGGCGGATCCGATCGGTCCGAGCTTGTAGTCGACGTGGCACAGACCACAGCATGCGAAGCGCAGCTGGTAGCCTTCGTGCTCAGACGACCGACTAGGTTACCGCAATCGGCGGGGTGCTCAAGGGCTACGACCGACACCTAGAGCTGCGGCGACGGTCAGACAACCTTTTGACGCTTGTCACCCGGGATAAGGCGACACGTGCGCATGACCGTGATGATGATGTGGGGCCGGCTCGGCGTGCTTATCATTTGCCTCGACGCCGATTAAATTGACCGCACCGAAGCGGACGCCTCGTTCGGCGATTACCTGATCGGCGAAAGCTTCGACGGCCGCCGCGGGACCCCGCAGCATGACCGTTTCGAGCGATGATTCATGATCGAGGATGACATGCGTCGTAGCGGCCACCAGCTCATGATGGTCGTGCTGCAGATCGAGGAGCCGCTGGGCAAGCGCGCGGGTTCGGTGATCGTAGACGTAGCTGAGGCTGGCGACGCACATTCCCCCTCGACCTGCGCCCAGCCGCTCACTGTCGACGAGCTGGCGAACGAGGTCGCGGACCGCTTCCGAACGACTGGCATAACTTCGCGCGGCAACGATCGCGTCGAAACTCGTCGCCAAATCATCGTCGAGCGAAATCGTGACGCGCTGCATCGGCAAATCTCCAATGGCCTCATACCGGTCTAACGCGTCTGTCGCGGTTCAACATAGATTCATCGGTGCATTGCCGGAATCGCGCAACCGGCCGACCGGTCATTCCGTATTCACTTTCGACAAAGACTTCATATCGGGGTGGCTCATGCGCTGGCAACAAGGTGGGATGAGCATTGTGCTGCTGGCGCTGACTCTGCCCAGCAAGGTGCACGCCACAGGTACGCCTTCGGTTTCCGACGCGACCGTCGACGCCTCCAAGCAGCCCGCCGACATCATCGTCACCGGGCGCGCGGCAAATTTGATCGGCATCGCCGATTCAGCGTCGGAGGGGCAGATCGGCAAGGTCGACCTCGAGAACCGCCCGATCCAGCGCATCGGCGAGCTGCTCGAGGTCATCCCTGGCCTCATCGCGACCCAGCATTCAGGCGGTGGCAAGGCCAACCAGTATTTCCTGCGCGGCTTCAACCTCGACCATGGCACCGACTTCGCGACGTTCATCGACGGCGTGCCGATCAACCTGCGGACCCACGCCCACGGCCAAGGGTACAGCGACCTCAACTTCATCGTGCCCGAATTCGTCGACTCGATCGATTACGCCAAAGGGCCGTATCGCGCCGACGTCGGCGACTTCGGCACCGCCGGGTCGGCCAAATTCCACACGATCGATACCGCGACGCCGTTCATTACCGGCACGATTGGTACGAGCGACTATTACCGCCTCGTCGCTGGCGGGCCGCGCAAGCTCGGCGCGGGCGACCTCTTTCTCGGCGGCGAGATCCGCTACGACAATGGCCCGTTCAAGATCCCCGGCGACCTTCGCTTATTCAATGCCCTCGTCAAGTGGACCGGACCGGTCGGCGACGGCACGCTGCGGACGAGCCTGCAGGGCTATCACGTCGACTTTCGCTCGGCCGAGCAGGTGCCGCAGCGGGCGATCGATTCGGGGTTGATCGACCGCCTCGGCTATCTCGATCCCTATCTTGGCGGAGCGACAACGCGGATCCTCGCGTCGGCAAGCTGGACGCAGGATGGCGACTCGCCAATCACCGCGCTCGCCTACGCCAATTACTACAAGTTCAAGCTCGTCTCGAACTTCACCTACTTTCTCGACGATCCGGTCCACGGCGACGAGTTCGAGCAGCGTGACTCGCGCTTCGTCCTCGGCGGGCGGGTCGACAAGAAGTTTGCCTTCACCCTCGGCGTGCCCGTCGACCTGCTAGTCGGCGCCGACACTCGCGCCGACCTGATCGCGCCGGTCGGGCTGTATCACACCGAGTTTGGTCAGATCCGGTCGGTCATCCGACAGGACCGCGTCGACGAGGAGTCGGCGGGCGTGTTCGCCGAGGCGACGATCCACCTGTTCCCGACTGTCCGTGTCGTGCTCGGGCTGCGCGGCGATGGCTATGCCTTCGACGTCCGGTCGACCATCGCCGCCAACTCGGGCACCAGCACCGCGGGCATCGTCAGCCCAAAGGCGGCGATCGCATGGACCCCATTCCGCCAGATCGAGCTCTACGTTAATTACGGCGAGGGCTTCCATTCGAACGACGGCCGCGGGACCGCGATCACGATCGATCCGAACGACGGCGTCACCCCGGTCGACAAGGTGTCGGCACTGGTCAAAGCGCGCGGGTATGAGACGGGAGTTCGCGCGCGCCCGATCGACGGGCTGACGCTGACCGCAACGGCTTGGTGGCTCAACCTTAACTCCGAGCTCCAGTTCGAGGGCGATGCAGGCGAAACCGCCCCGGTCGGGCCGTCGAAGCGCCACGGCTACGAGCTTAGCGCCTTCTACCAGCCCGCCGCGTGGCTCACGGTCGACGGGCAATATTCACGGTCGTATGCACGCGAGACTGACTTGCCGCCGGGGGCTGACCATATCCCGAACGCGCTCGAGAGCGTCATTTCGGCAGGCGCGGTCGTTAAATACGCACGCGCCTCGGCGGCATTGCGCGTCCGCCACTTTGGACCGTATCCGATCATCGAGGACAACAGCGTTCGCGCCAAGCCGCTGACGGTGGTCAATGCCCGGCTCGGCTATGACTTCGGGCGGATCGAAATCGCCGCCGACCTGCTCAACGCCTTCGACGCCAAGGACAACGAGATCGAGTATTACTACACCTCGCGGCTGCCCGGTGAGCCGCTCGCCGGTGTCGACGACCGACACATCAAGCCGATCGAGCCGCGCCAGCTCAGGGTCTCGGCGACCGCGCGGTTCTAACTGTATGGCGCCACCGACCGCGGGGGTTTCGACCTACATCTTCATGCCATGCATTATCGATGGGGTGCCGGTTGTCACGTTGAGCACCGGCGCAGGCGACTTGACCGAGTGCCACGGCTGGCCGGCAGCGGGGATCATGTTCCACTCGTTGCTCCCGGATTCGCAGCGCTGGACGGTCGGGAAGTAGAGCGTCGCCGAGGCGTCGGGCAGCTTGAGCATGATTCCGAACTGGTCGAACTGGTCGGCGTCGAGGCGGCCGGTCCACGTGATCGCAGTGACGCGGTCGTGCACCGTGCCGCCGCTCTCGCTCGGGATCGGCGTGGCCAACGGTGCCTTCTCGACAGTCAGTGTCCACCCGGGCTTTGGCTGTGGTCGGGCGCTGGCGACTGCGGCGGGGATCTCGACGCGGATCGACACGGTCGGCGATCCCGCGCAGCCGTGGGATACGCGGAGGAAGCCGGCGTAGTAGCTGCCCGACGCTGCGCTCGGCTCGGCGAAGACGATATGGGCGTGGGCCGCGGTGGCGGCGGCAAGGCTCAGCGCGGCGACACCGCGCAGGGCAAGGCGAACAGTCATGATCGGTGCTTTCGAAAGGCAGTGGCGACCGCAGACAGTCGCCGCCGCGGGGTTCAGAACGTCACCTTCGCATCGGCGGCGAAGCTGCGCTGCGGGAAGGGGTGGAAAAGGAAGTATTTGTCATTGTTGACGTTGTCGATGCCGACCCCGATCTGGAGCCGGTCGGTCGCCTTGACCACCGCACGGAGGTCGACAACGAAGTATTTGTAGAAGCCCTGATAGGTGTTGCCGACGATGTCGCTGTTATCGAGCGACCCGTAATTGCGGCTGGCGTAGCGCGCCGCCGCCGTCAGCGCGACTCGCTCGGCCGGCCGCCACGTCCCGACCATCGTCGCCTTCCAGTGCGGCACGCTCGGCAGCAGCTTGCCGACCGCCGCCGGGAAGACTCTGTCCTTGCTCGTGATCGCGTCGGCGTAGGTGACGCTGCCCTGGATGTCGACGCGCGGCACAACGTCGGTCCGCGCCACCGCCAACTCGACGCCGCGCGCGCGGGTGCGGTCGACGTTCTGGACATAGGTGCCGACCTGAACCGGAGTGACGGCGAGCGGACCGGTCTGCGAGATCAGTGCGTCGTCGATCACCTCGTCGAACAGCGACAGGCGGATCGTTCCGTGGCGATCGTGCTGCTCGAGCGCGAGCTCGCCCGACCGCGCGCGTTCGGGGCGGAGGTTGGGGTTGGGCACCGACCCGATTGGGGTGGTGACGATCTGGTAGAGCTCGCCGACGGTCGGGAAGCGCCACGCCTGGCCGAACGACAGGCGCGCAGTCAAATGCGGGTTGATGTCGTAAGCGAGGGCCGCCTTGGGCGAGAACTTGTCGCTCGACAACCCTGGCTGGTTGACCTGGGCGATCAGCGGCGACTGCGAAAAGTTGATGCCGTCGTACGCTCGCCACCACTCGTAGCGGCCGCCTACCGTTAGCGTCAGCGCCGGGACGATGCGCCACGCCTCCTGCGCCCACAGCGCGAGCGTCCGCGTCTTGCCGCTGCCGACGAGGTTGAGCGATCCCTCGCCGCCGCTGACCCAATTGTCGGTATTGTAGCGGTTGCTGTCGAGTTCGTACCAGTCGGCGTGGGCGCCGAAGCTGATCGTGTGCGTCGCCGCCGCGTCGGAGCGCCACGCGCCCTTGGCGTCGAGCGTCTTCCAGCCCGTGCCGCGCAGATCGGTGATGAATCCGGCACCGCCGTTCGCGCCGGCGGGGAGCGCGGTGTTGGCGATCCGCTGCTCGTCCTTGGAAACGTCGTAGAGCGTGCCGATCACCTGCCAGTCGAAGCGTCCGCCGCTGCCGTTCAGCGACAGGTTGTGCGACCACTGGCGCTGATCAGTGTGGTAGACGTTGCCGGCAAAGGTGCTCGCGGCAAGGGTGTAGGCCCGGCCGTCGTTATTGATCGTACCGGCATAGACCGGCGCGCCGGTCGCCGGGTTCGTCAGGTAGCTTTCGACCGTCGCATTGGTGTCGTTGAGAAACAGGCTGCCGACATAGGTTAGCCGCAGGCCGGGGTTCAGGTCGAGCGCCGCCTTGAGCTTGAGCCGGTCCTGGACCTGATGCTCGAACGCGGTCGCGCCGAAGATGCGGATCGGCGCGCCAGCACGGTTGAGATCGTCGTAGCCGCCGGTCGTCGGCGTGCCGGTGGTGCCGGTCGCCGTCGGCTTTGATGCCGACGCGAAGCCGAGTGGTTGCGCCTTGCTGTCGACATGGTCGACGCTGGCGAACACCGCGAGCGGGCCGAAGCGGTCGCCGGCGGTGCCGCCGATCTGGTACGCCGGCAGGCTGCGGTGGGTGCCGTAGAGGTCGAACTGCTGGACGGTAATGCCAGAGTCGATCGTCGCCTCGAACGCGTCGGGCAGCCGCGTCGTGATGTTGACGACCGCACCGATCGAGTTGCCGGGATAGGCGGCGGAGAACGGCCCGTAAAGGACGTCGATCCGCGCGATTTCCTCGGTCGAGACGAGGTTCCAACGCGGACTGGCGCTTGTATTGTTGTTACCGACCAGCGCGGACAGGATCGCGCCGTCGGCATAGATCAGACTGCGAGCGCTGGCACCAAGGCCCGAGGTCCGCGTCGCCAGCGGTGCCTGGCTGTCGCCGATGTGGCGCTTACGGACGACGAGGCTGGGCAGATACTTGAGCGTGTCCTCGACGTTGCGCGCATTGATCGTCGTCGCGATCGTTGTTGCGTCGACCGACGCGCGCGAAGCCGGGGCGTTCTCGATCGTCTGCACCTTGCGCTGGGCGGTGATGAGGATGTCGTCGGCCGTGTCGACGACGGCGAGATCGGCGCTCGGCGCGGCGACGTCCGCGGCGACGGCGGGGGCCAACGGTATCAGCGTGGCGGTAAGCAGCAGAGCGGCGCGACAGCGCGCCGCCGCCAGCCCGGGGGGCTGGCGTAGGGAGATTGAAAGCATGACACAATCCTGATCGGGGACGCGCGGCGGCAACCGCTGGCGTCGAGTGTGGGAAGGGCGATCAGGCGGTGGCGGGCGGTCCCCTCAGCGGTGGACGGAGGTAGGCTGGTAGGGCACGCGGGCGCGGTGCGAGGACACGGAACACGGTCGCGACGATGAAGGCGACCGCCAACGCGAGGACGATCGGATCGGCCCCGGCGACAAACGGAGCGGCGAGGCCGGCGAAGCCGCACGGCATCTCTCCCTTGCCGTGCTCCCCAGTATCATGGTCGCCGCTGTCGTGGTCGGCCGCCCCCGCTATTCCGGGCATCGCCATCTTCATCGGCCCAGATCCCGAACACAGCGCGATGGTCACCGTGTTGCCGGCAAATATGGGCATATAGCCGGCGGGAACCGCGAACCGTACTAGCAGCGCGAGCGCGACCAGCAGGAGGGCCGGCCAGCGGTGGCGCAGGAGGTGATGGCGAAATGCGTTCACGACCGCCCCGCCTAGTCGGAGACGACGCGGATGTCACGGACGCCGAGGTCGCAGCGACCCACTCCGCCGGCGCCAAGGTACGATTGCCGTCTCGGCTGCCGAAGCCTGCGTCGCGACAGATGTATCGCAGGATTGCGACCAAGCTCTAACGGTCGCCTTCGGATGTTTGGGCCGGCCGAGACCTTTGCCTGCTCATCCCGCTAAGATGAACAAGTAGAAGGTTTCGAGACTCGCGGCCAAAGCCTCGAAGCTTGGATCTTGCTCATGGTCATCGATGACGTCTGAGGCGTTGCACCTCGTCATTTGCCGCATGCGAGCTCAGGCAGGGAGTAGCGAGTGTTTGTCACAAACCGACGATCTGTCAGCGATTTAAGGAATGCAGTGATCTGCGCCACCTGAGCATCGTAAAGATTGGCTGTGTGCGGATGCAGGCGAATGGCGTCGGCGATCGTCTTCGCCGAGCCATCGTGAAAATAGGGGCCTGTCAGTTCCACGTTGCGTAGGCTGGGACTCCGGAAACGACCTATGTCTTTCGTCCGCCGCGTGATTTCGCCCAAACCCGCATCGGAACCCGGCGTCGACCCCATCCGATGAAATTTCTGGTCAGTGAGCAGCGGCCCGGAATGACATGATCGGCAGTCGCTATCGAACAGCTTGCTGCCGGCCACCGCCTCGGCCGACATCGCCGACAGATCGCCGCGAGCATAGGCATCATAAGGAGTGTCGAACGAGACCAGCGTCCGCTCGAACGCCGCCAGCGCTTTGGCGACGTGCGCGAAGTCGATCGTGTCACTGCCCGGAAAGGCCCTGGTGAACATCGCTGGATAACAGCTGTCCCTGCTCTGGCGACGGGCGATCTCGGCTTCCTCGCCAGCCATGCCCATCTCGATCGGAGTCTTGCCGATTACCGGCACGGCAGCCTGGGTTTCGAGTGAGGTGATTCGGGAGTCGCCCCAGGTCAGCGACCGCAGCCACGCGACGTTCGCGAGCCCCGGGACGTTGCGGCGCCCGGGGTCGCCATGGACCCCCGCATGCGTCGCGTTGCCGTCGGCGAACGCGCGGTGCTGTTCATGGCAGGTCGCGCACGCCATGGTGCCGTCGATCAACAGGTCGGCGTCGTAGAACAGCCGCCGGCCGAGCTCGACCTTCGCCACCGACATCGGATTGTCCGCGGGCACGCGCGGCGGGCGGAGCCCAACTGGCGATCCCCACTCCCATGGCGGCGCCGCGGCCGTCAGGATCAGCGCGGCAATCGCCAGTCCGAGCCCGCGCAGCATCGCCGTCAGGGCAGCTTCGCGACCAGAACCGGAATGCGCGCCTCGCCGTTGCCGGCGATCTGCACGATGTACGACCCCGGCTGCAGCGCGAAATCGACCATCTTGCGGATGCCCGAGCAGTTCGGTCCATGGCCGTGCCCGTTCGACTCGAGCGAGGCCTTGTCCTTGATCAGATCGACCCAGGCGCCCGACCCGATCGCGACGCGATAGGTGCCGGCGGTGGCGATAACGAGCCCCGCCATGCCGCCATGGCTGACCGATCCGCCAGGATGCGACGGACGGACGACGTAGTGCACCGCCGGCGTGTCAGCGAGCGCAAGGTCGACCGCAGTGCCGGGTATGAGAGATGCCTGCCCGACCGACGCTTCATCTTTCGCGGCGGCCAGCGGTGTCTTGTTACCCCAGGCCGCGAGACCCGCCGGGATCGGCTCGGCATCCCTCGGGCAGACCGGCGTCGCCATCGCCATGTCCTGCGCCAGGGCAGGCACCGCGAGGCTGGCCAGCAACGGAAAAACGAGCATCTTCATCATCGGCCAATCCAATCCTGTTGCTATATTCGTCTATATACAGCTCGTAATATTCCGCCATATACAGCCCTCGGGTCGCAGGCGACAGCGAACCGGATGGGGGACACATGCGTCACTTTCTGCTTGCGACCGTGGCCGCGCTATTGCCCGCGGCGGCTCTCGCGCAGATCGCGGCACCCACAGTCGCGGCGACGCCGGTCACCGATGACAGCGCGTTCGGGCTAGGCCAGATCGTTGTGACCGGCCATCGCGCCGAGGGCGTGTTGATCGGCGGCGACACGATCGGACAGGAGGCGATCTACAGCTTCAATCGGCTCAGCCTCGACGATGCGGCGAGCCTCATCCCCGGCGTAACGTCGGGAAACAGCGGCGGGTCGCGCAACGAGCGGCTGATCTTCGTGCGCGGCTTCAACCGCTTCCAGGTGCCGCTGACGATCGACGGCATCCGCGTCTATCTTCCCGCCGACAACCGGCTCGACTATGGCCGCTTTCTGACGCCCGACATCGCCGAAATTCAGGTCGCCAAGGGTTATGTCTCGGTCCTCAACGGCCCCGACGGCATGGGCGGCGCCATCAACCTTGTCACGCGCAAGCCGACGAAAGAGCTGGAGGTGGAGGCACGCGGCACATTGAGCCTCGGCCACGGTGCTGAATATGCCGGCTACAACGTCTTCGGGCTGGTCGGCACCAAGCACGACCGCTGGTACGCACAGGCGAGCTATGCACGCAATTTCCAGGACCACTGGGACCTTGCCAGTGGCTTCCAGCCGACGGCGATCGAGAATGGCGGCCACCGCGACCTGTCGCGAACCGAGGACTGGCGGGTCAACGGCAAGATTGGCTTCACACCCAATGCTACCGACGAATATTCGTTGAGCTACACCCGGCAGGAGGGTGCCAAGCTCGCGCCGCTGCACATTACCGATCCGATCGCGGCGCAGCGATACTGGACCTGGCCCGCATGGAACCTCGACAGCCTGTATTTCCTGTCGACTACCGCGCTCGGCGACGTCGCGACGCTCAAGACGCGGCTGTACCGCAACACCTTCTACAATCTGCTGCGTTCGTTCAGCACCGCGGCCGAGACGACCCAGGTCACCCCGAAGGCGTTTAACAGCCCGTATGACGACAAGGCCTATGGCGGCTCGATCGAGCTTGGGCTCGACGTCGCGACGACCGACCACTTCACCTTTGCCGCGCAATATCGTCGCGACGAGCACAACGAGGCGCAGCAGAGCTTCTCGGCGACGACGCTGCCCAATGGCACCACCGAGCCGAACCAGCGCGACTCCGAGGATACCTACAGCCTTGCCGCCGAAAACACGCTGACGCTGGCCCACGGCGTCGTCTTCACCGCAGGCGTCGGCTACGACTGGCGCAACCTGATCGTGGCGCAAGAGTTTGGTGCGCCGCTCGGTACAAATCCCAGCACCACACCAAACCAGCTGTATTCCTATCCGCTGCGCAACAGCAGTGCCTGGAGCGCACAGGGCCAGCTCGCCTGGGCGATCGACGACGCCACCAGCTTGCACGCCAGCATTTCTTCGCGCGCGCGCTTCCCGACGATCTTCGAGCGCTTCAGCCAGCGCTTCGGTACCTCGATCCCCAATCCCGACCTGCGCCCCGAACGCGCCACCAATTATGAGATCGGCGGCAGCCACGTCTTTGGCCCGCTGCACGCCGAGGGAGCGGTGTTCTACAGCCACATCGACAACGCGATCGTTTCATACCCGACGCTGGCTTACAGCTGCACTGCCAGCGTCGCCCCGCCAGCCACCGGTGCATGCCCGCAAGTCAGCCTGGTCCAAAGCCGTAACCTCGGTAGCGGCAATTATTATGGCGGCGAGATATTGCTTGCAGTGCAGCTCAGCCCCAACGTGTCATTGGGCGGCAACTACACCTACACCCACCGCAGCCTCCGCGACCCGTCGAGTACCGCGTTCCGCCCGACCGATGTGCCGACGCACAAGGCGTTTCTCTATGCCGACGTAACACCCGTCCACCGCGTCCACGTTATCCCCAGTCTCGAGATCGCCTCCGACCGCTGGACGGTCACCGACATCGCGCCGATCACTTATTATCGCACCGGCTCCTACGTGAACGGCGCGCTCCGGGTCGACTTCGACGTGCTCGCCAACGTCACTGTCGGCATCGGCGCCCGAAACCTGTTCGACGCCAATTACGTTCTCGTCGACGGCTTCCCCGAGCCCGGCCGCAGCTTCTTCGCGAGCATTCGCGCCAAAATTTGAGAGTCGGCGGTACTAACAGCTAGGGCGTTCGATGGGCCGCAAGATCCGGATCGAGATGGGAGGCCTGCGCTACGGGCGCCTGGTCGGCATCGAGTTCTCGCACAGCGTCGGTGGCCACGCCCATTGGCGGTTCGCCTGCGACTGCGGCAACGAGACCGTCGCTGGCGGGACTGCCGTGCGCTCCGGTACCACCGCCAGTTGCGGCTGCCTCCACCGCGAAATCTCGGCGGCGCGGCTGCTCAAGCACGGCCATCGTGCCGCCAAGCGGCATGAGCCAACTTATCGTGCGTGGCAGGAGATCAACACGATCTGCAGCAACCCCGGCTCAGCGCGATATCGCGATTTCGGGGCGCGCGGCATCCGGGTCTGCCCGGCGTGGAAGACGGACTTCGAAACCTTCCTCGCCGACATGGGCGAACGCCCGCCGCTGCACGTGCTCGTTCGCCTCGACCTTGCCCGTGACTTCGAAGCCGCCAACTGCCGATGGACCACGGTCAGGGACCGGTCGCAGCGTGCGATTGAATGCGCCAACCGTCGCCGGAAGCGCCGCGCCGTGGATGCGGCACCATTGGCTCCTCCAAGTCCGGAAGTGATGATATAGGCGCGCCAGAGGAGACCGACATGAGGATCAGTGCGCGCAATCAGATCAGGGGGAGGGTCATCTCGGTGACGCCCGGCGCGGTCAATGCCACGGTCAAGATCGACATTGGCGGCGGCAATGTTGTCACCTCGAGCATCACCGAGGAAGCGGTCGCCGACCTCGGCCTCGCCGAAGGCGACGACGTTACCGTCATCGTCAAGGCCAGTGACGTCCTGATCGGCAAGTAAGTGGTCCCGCGGATCGGCTCCTTGAAGCTGAAACCGCAGCTGTTTTGCGGTGTCGAACGCGCCATGGGACCAGGCAGAGCCGATCTGCTCGACGCCATCTCCGCGCACGGTTCGATCTCCGCCGCCGGCCGGGCGCTCGGCATGAGCTATCGCTACACGTGGCTTCAGGTCGACGGGATGAACCGTTGCTTCGACGAGAAGCTGGTCGAAGCAACGGCAGGCGGGCGCGGCGGCGGAGCGGTCGTCACCGATCACGGTAGACTGGTATTGGAGGCCTATCGCGAACTCGAAGCGGCATTGATAAAAGCCGCGCGCGATCATCCACGACTGGTGGAACTCGAGACGCTGATGCGTGACGTACCGCTAAACCACGGCGGAGGGAGTCGCTGAGGCAGCATCTCGTTTGTCTGTTGCGGGCGCGGCGATCGACGGCACCGCGCTAGCGGTAACGGCGGCCGACGACGACAAGACCGCCGACTACGTCCGCGTCTCCCGAACGCTGGTGTCCGGACGGCAAGCGTCGGTCTATGTTCGACCGACGCGGCAGCTGGCGGAGCCAACGTTGACGCGGCGGCGAGCGCGGTCGACACTCGCGCGTAGGCTCTGACGGTCGGGCTCAAGGAGCGGCGATGACGACGGCGATGACCGAGGCTTGGGACCAGCGCGACGCGGGCACGATGCGCGCCCTGCTCGACGTCCAGCGCGCAACGTTCGTTCGCGAGCTCCCGGTGCCGGCGGCGGTCCGCATCGACCGGCTGCGCCGCGCCGAGACGTTGCTGATCGACCACCAAGACGCGCTGGTCGCCGCGATCTCCGAGGACTTCGGCCATCGTTCGACCGAGATGTCGCTGATGACCGACATCATGTCGTCGGTGAAGCCGCTGCGCCACGCGATCAAGCATCTTGCCGGCTGGATGAAGCCCGAGCGGCGGAGCCTCGACTTCCCGCTCGGTCTGCTCGGCGCGCGGGCGCGGGTCGAGTTTCAGCCGAAGGGCGTCGTCGGCATCATTTCGCCGTGGAATTTTCCGGTCAACCTGACCTTCGGGCCGCTGGCCGGGGTGTTGGCCGCCGGTAACCGTGCGATGATCAAGCCGTCGGAGTACACCCCGGTGACCTCCGCGCTGATGGCGTCGCTGATCGCCGCCGCCTTCGATCCCGCCGAAGTGACGGTCGTCACCGGCGGCCCGGCGGCGGGCAAGGCGTTCGCCGAACTGCCGTTCGACCACCTCGTCTTCACCGGCGGAACCGCGGTCGGGAAGCACGTCATGGCGGCGGCGGCCGCGAACCTCGTGCCATTGACGCTCGAGCTGGGAGGCAAGTCGCCGACGATCGTCTCGCGATCGGCTGACATCGCGCGCGCGACCGACCGGATCGCGATGGGCAAGATGATGAACGCCGGCCAGATCTGCCTCGCGCCCGACTATCTCCTCGTGCCGCGCGAGCGCGAGGACGCGGTCGTCGCCGGTCTCCAGAACGCGGTGGCGGCGATGTACCCGACGCTGCTCGCCAACCCCGATTACACGTCGGTGCTCGGCGCGCGCCACCGGGAGCGGCTCGAGGCGCATGTCGCCGACGCCCGCGCCAAGGGGGCTGAGGTCATCGTCGTCAACCCCGGCAATGAGGACTTCGCGACCCAGAACGGCAACAAGATGCCGCTCCACATCCTACGCCGCGTCGACGACAGTATGACCGTGATGCAGGAGGAAATCTTCGGCCCGCTGCTTCCGGTCGTGCCATACGATACGGTCGACGACGCGATCGACCGGATCAACCGCCGCGATCGGCCGCTCGGCCTCTACTGGTTTGGCGACGACGCGGAGGAACAGCGACGCGTGCTTGACCGGACGATCTCGGGCGGGGTGACGATCAACGATGTCGTGTTTCACGTCTCTGCCGAGAATCTGCCGTTCGGCGGTGTCGGCCCGGCCGGGATGGGCAGCTATCACGGGCTCGACGGCTTCCGCGCGTTCAGCCACGCCAAGGCGGTGTATTCCCAGCCAAAGATCGACCTCGCCAGGCTCGCCGGGTTCAAGCCGCCCTACGGCGACAAGACGCGCAAGGCCTTTGCGCGCGAGCTCAAGCGCACAGCCGCATAAGCCAGAAATCTAATCGGCGCGCGCCTTTGGGCATCACGATGCGCGTCCAGAATGAACGAGAGCCGCCGCTACCCGAGGCGCCGCGTGAGCCGCTCCTGGAGTAATGACCAGCGCCGTGGCTGTCGTCGCTTGACGGCAATCGCGAGCGCTTTCTTCGGACCGACGAGGACGAGGAGCTGCTTGGCCCGGGTGACGGCGGTGTAGATCAGCTCGCGGCCAAGCATCGTGTAGGCCTGCATTGTAAGAGGGAGCACGACGACGGGGTATTCTGACCCCTGCGACTTGTGGATCGTGGTGGCGTAGGCCAGCTGGACGGCATCGAGCTCGCCGAAATCGAACACCGCTTCGGTCTGGCCGAACATCGCGGTCAGTTCGCCGTCGACGTGGTCGACAGCGGTGACCACTTCAAGGTCGCCATTGTAGAGGTCGCGCTCTCGGTCGTTGATGATGTGCATGATCTTGTCGCCGGGCCCGTAGCTCTGCCCGAATTTTTCGATCGCGGTATCGGTCGGCGGATTGAGCCGGGTCTGGAGGAGAATGTTGAGCGCGCGCGCGCCGGCACCGCCGCGCTGCATCGGGCTGAGGACCTGAATGTCGCGCGCTGGATCGAACCCGAACCGCCGTGGGATATGGCGTGCGACGAGATCGACAACGCGATCTGCAACATCGCCCGGATCGGTCGCATCGACGTAGAAGAAGTCGCCCTCGTCGCGCGCCGAGAGGTCGGGCATCGCGCCCTCGTTGATCCGGTGGGCGTTTATGATGATCTTGCTCGTCGCCGCCTGGCGGAACACTTCGGTCAGGCGGACGACGGGAACAGCGCCGCTGGCGATGATGTCTTTGAGCACCTGGCCAAGCCCGACCGAGGGCAGCTGGTCGACATCGCCGACCATCAGCAACGCGGCAGCGGGCGGCAACGCTTTAAGCATCGCGTTCATCAGCGGCACGTCGACCATGCTGGTCTCGTCGACGACGAGCAGGTCGCACTCGAGCGGGTTGTCGGCGTTGCGCTTGAACCCGCCCTCATTCGGATCGGTCTCCAGCAGCCGGTGGAGCGTCATGGCACCGAGACCGGTAGACTCGGCCAGCCGCTTGGCCGCGCGCCCGGTCGGCGCGGCGAGCGCGATAGCCAGCTTCTTCGCCGCAAGGACCTTGAGGATCGAGTTGACCAACGCCGTCTTGCCGACACCAGGACCACCGGTAATGACACAGACCTTCGACACCAGGGCGAGCCGCAGCGCTTCATCCTGGCTCGGCGACAGCTTGGCCTCGGTGCATTATTGGGACACAGATTCACGGTAGGGGCGCAGCGTTCGGGCGACTCAGTTTGCCGATGATATCCCGCTCGAAGCAGACGATATCGCGCCGTCCCTCAATCAGCTCTGCGGCAGAGAGGTCCGCGGCGACAGCGCCATCGGTGAGCAGTATGCCGTGGTCGCACAGCATCGCCCAGCTGGCGAGATCGTGCAGAGCGGTGATCAACGTTAGGCCCTTTGCGACCAAGCCCGACAAGGCTGTCTTCAGGTCGTAGGCGCACACCGGATCGAGCCAGTTGAATGGTTCGTCCAAGATGACGGCCTGCCGAGGAGCTGAAGCAACGAACGCTGCATAGATCGCGATTCGCTGACGGTTTCCGCTCGACAGCGTGCTCATTCGCCGATCAAGCAGCGCCGCGATGCCGAGTGCTGCGCGAAGCGGAGCGAGATCACGGTCTTGATCCAGATGATGTTGCCTCCCCGCGAGCAGGCTCAACAGTTGGCCAGGAACCAAGCCGCCAGGCAGCAGCGCCGCCTCCGAAGCAAACCCGATTACTCGTGCTCGCGATGCGCGATCGCTCGTGACGTCAACGCCATTGATGGCAATGCCGCCGCTGGCGACCTCGATCCGACCCGCCACCGCCCGGAGCAACGAAGTCTTGCCGCTCCCGTTCGCACCAACAATTCCGAGCCATTCCCCAGGGCGAGCTTCGAGTGTGACGCCGCGGATGGCAAGCGACCTGCCTCGAACCACATCGACGCCTCGGACGTCGATCCGCACCGTCAAGGCACCGCCCACGTGGCAGCGCGGGCAGCCCGGTAGAGGTACGTGAGCCGGAGCACCAACCATCCAGCAGCCAGCGGCGGGAACGCCGAACCGAGCAGGGCGGTTGCGGACAGGTCCAGCTGGATCGCCAAGTTGGCCGCACGGCGCGATCGCGTTCGATAATACCATACCCTAGCGACGGCCACGCTGGCGAAAGCGAGCGCGACTATAAGGATGACAAGCAAATCCCCGCTCGGCATTCGGGTCAGTGCCAACTCGGCCAGAGTGACGACCACGCAGAAAATGCCGGCCACGATAAGATGATCGCCCGCACTGATCAGCGGGCCACGGCCGGTGAAAGCCGTAAACCGGACAAGTTGATCATCGACCCGCGTCAGGAGGAGCAGGGCGCCGAGTGCGGGGACGCCCAGTGCAACGACCCCGGCGATGTTGCCAGCGGTCCGCGCTATTACCGCTGCGAATACGGCCACGGCGAGCGCGAGAACGCTGGGAACGACGAAAATCGTCGATGTCTTCGCGGGCATCATCGTCTGGTGCCCGGCGATAATGACGGCGAGATGGGGAGACCAAACCGAAGTGCCGGTCGTATTATGCCGCTGCGCCTCCGTCGCATGCACGCGCCTCGTCCGAAAAAGCCGACCGATTGCTGTTGTTGCACCGGGTATGACGGCACCGAAGAACAGCGCTGCTGCCACCGCCAACGGCCAGAGGGAAGGCGCTCGGCCATCCCACTCGACGACGCTGGCAACGAGGAGACTGGCGATCAAGACCGGAGTCAGGGCGACCGCCTTATAGGTCAGTCGGGTCGGGGGATCGAGCGCGTCGGCACACAAGGCCGATCCATCGACGAAATCCCGAAGCCGGCTGCTCGCGGCCTGCATAGTGCCGGCCGCCGCGACTGCCATGATGACGAGTATGGAACCGGGCACCCAGTTCGGCCAGGTCGGCGCATTCACAGGGTGCGAGTTGATTAGCCAGCCAAGTCCGATCGCGGCAAATGTACCCAGAAGCAGGCGATCCCGCCATGAACCGAGCACATCCGCAAGGCCGTTCTGGATCAGCAGCAGGTCATGGCATAGCAACCGAGTTGTCGTCATATGGCGGCGACGGACCCCGACCGGTGCGACGCGACGATCCTCGATACCGTCGGCTGACTGACGTCATAGAGCCGCGCCATCTCGGCCGCCGATTTTCGGCCCGAAATCACGCTGTCGGCGATTTCAGCGCGCTTCGCTTCATCGAGTTTGCGCCGCCGCCCGCCGATCCGCCCTTCGGCCCTTGCTTGGGCAAGCCCTGCGCTGGTTCGCTCGCGGATCATTGCCCGCTCGAACTCAGCAAAGCTGCCGACCATCTGCATCATCATGCGGCCAGCAGGCGTGGTCGTGTCGATGGCCTCGGTCAGCGACCGGAACCCCGCACCCGCCGCCTCGATGCGCTCGATCAGGTGCAGGAGATCCTGCAGCGAACGCGTCAGCCGGTCGAGCTTCCAGACGACAACGGTGTCGCCGGGCCGAAGCTGGCGGAGCATGTCGTGAAGGACCGGCCGATCCCATCGCCCGCCGGACGCTGCTTCTTCAAACACACGCTGGCACCCGGCGACGGCAAGCGACCGCGCCTGCGCCGCGTTCGACTGTTCGTCACCCTTTGACACCCGGGCGTAGCCGATCAGGTAGGATTCGACGGTCACGGAAGCCTTTCACAAACGAGCGTCTGCGGAAGCCCCGCGGACCGAGGTCGCCGCAAGAGCGCGAGAACCTTTCACAATCCTCTTTCATGACGGTAGCGTAAGGCAAGAGGTTTTTGTTGGAGGTTGCCGATGCCGGCGCGTGTCCCGATGACCGAGCGCCAGCGTGGTGCGCTGCTGGCACTGCCGGCGAACGAAGATGAGGTCGTGCGCTACCATTCCCTCGGATCCGACGATCTCGCCGCGATTGCCGAAGCGCGGACCCCGGAGACTCGGCTCGGCTATGCGCTGCAGCTCTGCTGTCTGCGTTATCCCGGGCGGCACCTTCGCTACGGCGAGACACTGCCAGCGATCATGCTCGACCACATCACCGAGCAGATCGGCGTTGATGCCGATATCCTCGCCGCGTTCGCCCGGCGTGGACCGACGCGGTACGAGCAGCTCGCGCTGATCAAGCGGCGGCACGGCTTTCGCGAGCTGACACATCCGCTTCGGAAAGAGATCGCCAGCGGTCTGGTCGACGCCGCCATCGGCTTGGTCGACGGTCGCATCCTGATCGAACGCCTGATCGAAAGGCTGCGGGCTGAGCGCATCGTCATTCCCGGCGTCACGGTCGTCGAGCGCATGGCCGCCGAGGCGATGCACGCGGCCGACCGGCAAGTGATCGCCGACGTCGATCGACTGCTCTCTCCCCACCACCGGGAGCGCTTCGACGCGCTGCTGTCGGACAAGGAGCATTCGCGCAAAAGCCGCCTGTCGTGGCTCCGCGAGCCGGCGACGCGGGTCGGCAGCCGCTCGCTGGCCGACATCCTCGACAAGCTTGAACTGATGCGCGCGACCGGTGCCGTCGCGCTGACGGTGCCGGCGGCCTATCATCCCCGGCTTGCCCAGATGGCGCGGGAAGGTGTCCGCTACACCGCCCAGGCATTCCAGCAGATGGCCGCATCCCGGCGCTACGCGACCCTGATCGCCACCGTGCGGGAACTCGAAGCGACATTGACCGATGCCGCCATTGCCATGTTCTGGTCACTCGTCGCGCGCGCCAATCTGCGGGCGCGCAAGCGGCTCGAGGCGACGATCGCCGCGTCGGCCGACGGCGGCCGCGAACGCCTGCTGCGGATCGCCGATGTGCTCGAGACGCTCGCCAAGGCCGCCCGCAGCGGCGGCGACGTCGTTGCCGCCGTGACATCGGTCGCTGCGCTGGCGACCATCGAAGCGGACGCCGCCCTCATCCGGCGGACGACCAAAGCCGGGCGGGTCGACGTCATCGGCGAGCTCGCGCCGGAGTACCGCGTGTTCAAGCTGATCGGCAGTCGCTTTCTCGCCAGCTTCACCTTCGAGGGCCGGGCCTCGACCGCACCGCTCCGCGCCGCGCTTGACGTGCTGGTCGCGCTCGGCGGCGATCGGCGTAAGACATTGCCGACGACGCTCCCGCTCGGCCATATCCAGCGGCGCTGGCATCGGCACGTCGTCAGCCGCGAAGGGGTCGACCGGACCTACTGGGAGCTGGCTACGTATTTTGCGCTCGCCGACGCGTTGGCTGCCGGTGACATCTGGGTGCCGACGTCGCGCCTGCACCGCTCGCTCGATGCGCTGATCACCGCGCCGGCATCTGCGCTGCCGGCGCGTGTCCCAGTTGCGCCGAGCCCTTCTGCGGACGAGTGGCTCGCCACCGCGTCGGCCAAGCTCGACGCCGGGCTGCTCGACCTCGCGCGAGGACTGTCGCGGAAGGGGAGCGAGCTGTTCGCCGGCGACAAGCTGCGCTTCCCCAAGGAGATCCGTGAAGTTGACGATGATCGCGCCAAGCAGCTCGCCCTTCGCTCCTATGGCCTCATGCCGACGATGCGGATCACCGATGTGCTATCGAGTGTCAGCCGTTGGACGGGGTTCATCGACAACTTCGGGCACGTCTCGACCGGGCTTCCGCCAACAGAGGAACGGACTTTCCTCGCCGCGCTGATCGCCGAGGCGACCAACCTGGGGCTGTCGCGCATGGCAGAGGTATGCGACGCGGGCTCGCGACGCGCGCTCCTCAGAATGCAGACGTGGCATATGCGCGAGGAGACGTTCCGCGCGGCGCTCGGCTGTCTGACCGACGCGATCCACGCCGAGCCGCTCGCCGAATGGTTCGGTGCGGCTGTCCGCGCTTCGGGTGACGGTCAGGCGTTCAACCTTGGCGGACCTGGTGAAGCCGGCGGCCAGGTCAACGCGCACTATGGCCGCGACCCAATCGTCAAAATCTACACGACGATCACCGATCGCTATGCGCCGCTGCATCAGACGGTGATTGCCGGCACTGCCGGCGAGGCGGTCCACACCCTCGATGGCCTGCTCGGCCACGACAGCAGCGTCGATATCCGCGCGCTCTCCGTCGACGGCGGCGGTGTCTCCGATATCATCTTCGCGGTCATGCACCTGCTCGGCATCGCGTTCGAGCCGCGCATCCCGCGCCTGTCGGATCGCCGCCTCTACGCATTCGAGCCCCGCGCCCGCTACGGGCGGCTCGCCCCGCTGTTCGGTCAGCGGCTCGATACCGGCGTGATCCGCACACATTGGGATGAGATCGGTCCGATCGTCACGGCAATGCGAAGCCGGACCGTCACGCCTTCGGTGATCCTCAAGAAGCTGTCTGCTTACCGGCAGCAGAACGGAGTCGCTGCCGCCCTCCGCGAGATCGGCCGTGTCGAGCGGACCTTGTTCACCCTGCGATGGTTCAACGACCCCGCGCTGCGCCGTCTCGTAACCGGCGAACTCAACAAGGGAGAGGCGCGTAACAGCCTCGCGCGGGCCGTCGCGTTCCACCGGCTCGGCCGCTTCCGCGATCGCGGGCACGAGAACCAGCAAACCCGCGCCGCCGCGCTCAACCTGGTCACCGCCGCCATCATCCTGTTCAACTGCCGCTACCTCGGCCGAGCGCTTGGCGAAATGCGGAGCCGCGGAGTCTTAATCGACGAGTCCTTGATCCCGCAGCTCTCACCGCTTGGCTGGGATCACATCAATCTGACCGGCGATTATGTCTGGTCAGACGCGATGGCCCTCGACAGCGATGGCTTCATGCCTCTCCGGCAAGCCGTGAATTAACCAAATCGGCTTACCGTATATCTGTGTCCCAATAATGCACAGGGGCGTCGAAGGCTGCATCCAAGTGAATAGTCGAGCTGTTGCCGTAAATTGCTACCCGCTTAGTGAGCTGAATATGCGAT
>NZ_CAHJWW010000002.1 GCF_903643035.1 Sphingomonas bacterium
GCTGTGGGGCCGCGGCGCTGCCCTGCGCATCGCGGGCCTGATCCACGCTGGCGGCAGGCGCGGGCGCGGTTTGGGCCTGGGCCACGGCGGGCGCGAACATCAGCGCCGCACCGGTCAACAGGCGGCGGCGATCGGCGGCCAGAAACATCATTTTCTCCCCTTTAGGAAGACCGTCACACCTTCAACCCGATCGTTTCGTCAATCAATCGAGTATATGATCCGACGTTTCGCGATTGGCTGATGCGGGAACGCAACGGTTTTGACATGGCTTGGCAATCTGCATCAATGCATCGAACCGATCGCGCTTGGGACGCCGGAACGCCGCGCATAGGGAAGTCGGAAGAGTTCAAAGGGCGACGCGGTTGCGACATGACGAGGCGAGGCGGTGATCTCGCGGCGCACGATGATGGGGTCGGGGCTGGCCCTGGGCCTGACCGCTTCCCTGAACGCCTGCGATCGGACGCGGCGCGCCCGCTCGCTGACGTGGTGGGCGATCGGCACGACGGGCGAGAACGCGCCGCTGCTCCTGCCGGCCTTCGTGCGCGCGACCGGCATCGACGTCGATGTCCAGGCGGTACCGTGGACGGGCGCGCATGAAAAGCTGCTGACCGGTTTCGCGGGGGGATCGCTGCCCGACGTGATGATGCTCGACAACCGGTGGCTGCCCGAGCTGGCGCTTGTCGGTGCGCTCGCGCCGCCGCCGCCGGCATGGCCGCTGCTTGCGGACCAGTATCCGGGTGCGCTCGCATCGGTGCGGGTGGGCGGCCAAGCGATGGCGGTGCCCTGGACCGCGGACAGCTGGGTGCAATTCTACCGCCGCGACCTGATCGCCGAGGTGGGCTATCCCGCGCCGCCGCTCCAGTGGGAGGAGTGGATGCGGATGGCGCGGGCGATCCGGCGGCTCCATCCCGACCGCTACGCGACCCTCCATCTGCTCGACTGGCCCGAGCCGTTGTTCGCCTTCGCCGCGCAGCAGCCCGAGCCGTTCCTGCGCGACCGCGACTCGCGCGGCAACTTCTCGTCAGCCGGCTTTCGCGCCGCGCTCGCCTTCTACCGCGCGATCTATGCCGAGCGGCTGTCACCCGCGATCACGGGGGCGGAGGCGGGGGACACCTATATCGCGTTCCGTCGCGGCTGGTTCGCGATCCTGCCGTCCGATGCGGTGGCGATCGGCGATCTGCGGCGACGCGCGGCCATGCTGCCGCCGAAGATATGGGGCGCGGTGGCGACGGCCGGGGCGAGGGGTTTCGGCGGTGCGATGGCGAGCGGCGCCTGCCTGGCGGTGAGCCGCGAGGCCCGCGATCCCGACCGCGCCTGGCGGCTCGTCGGCTATCTCACCGGCGCGACGATGCAGCGCCGCCTGCACGCCATCACCGGAGACCTGCCGACGCGGTCGAGCGCCTGGGCGGATGCCGATCTCGCGCACGATGCGGTCGCGCAGACCTTCGCACGCCAGATTGCGCACGGCGTCGCCCCGCCCGCGATTCCCGAGTGGCAGCGGATCGTCACGGAGGTGCAGCTCGTCGCCGAACACATGGTCCGCGGCGACTATGGCGTCGACGCGGCGACCGTCGAAATGGACCGCCGCGTCGATCGCATCCTGCGAAAGCGGCGCTGGTTGCTCGACCGGGGCCGGATCGACGGGGGGCTGGCCGCATGACGCGGCAGGCGCGCGCGGGCCTCGCGTTCACCCTGCCGGTCCTGATCGCGACAACGGTCGTCCTGGTCGTGCCGACGCTGGGCGCGCTGCTGCTGAGCGTCACCGATTTCGACATCTACGCGCTCGCCGATCTGCGGAACCTGCGGTTCGTCGGCCTGGGCAACTATGCGGAGCTGCTGCGCACGCCCTTGTTCTGGCACGCGGTCGGCAACACGGCGCTGTTCGCCGCGATCGGCGTGCCCGCCGCGATCGGCACGTCGCTGGCGACCGCGTTGCTGCTGAACTCGGCGACGGTGCGGTGGAAGCCCGTCTGGCGGCTGATGCTGTTCGCGCCCGATGTTACCACGCTGGTCGCGACCGCGCTCGTGTGGCGCTACGTGCTCGACACCCGCAGCGGCCTGCTCAACTATGCCCTGTCGCTGGCCGGCATCGGGCCGGTCGACTGGCTTGGCGACCCGGCCACCAGCATCCCCGCCACGCTGATCTTCATCGTGTGGAAGGTGTTCGGCTACAACATGCTCGTCTTCACCGCCGCGCTCGCCACCGTGCCCCACGAGCTGCACGAGGCCGCGCGGCTCGACGGCGCGGGCATGTGGGCACGGTTCCGGCACGTCACGCTGCCCGCGATCGGCCCCGCGCTGCTTCTTGCCGCGGTGCTGAGCGTCGGCGGTTTCCTCCAGACCTTCGACGAGCCGTACGTGATGACGCAAGGGGGTCCCGCCCAGAGCACGCTGACGGTGATGTATTTCATGTACGATCAGGGTTTCACGTGGTGGAACATGGGGATGGGCTCCGCCATCGCCATACTGCTGTTCGGGGCCGCGGTGGCGCTGACGGCGGTGCAGACGCGGATAGGAAGGCGACGCGAATGGCTGTGACCCTGCGCGGCCCGACCGGATCCGCGCCGCTCAGAACGGCGCTGGTCGCCGCCCTCGCGCTCGTCGCTGCGACGCCGCTGGTGTGGATGGTCAACGTCTCGCTGATGCCGGCCGGCAGCGCCGCGAATTTCCCGCCGCCGTTCTGGCCCGCGCACCCCACGCTCGACAACTACCGCGAGCTGCTGTTCGCGCATCCCGGCATCGGCGGGGCATCGACCGATTACCGGATATTGCCCGCGATCGTGAACAGCATCGTGCTCGCGACGCTGACGACGCTGGCCGCGCTCGCGCTGACGGTGCCCGCGGGCTATGCCTTCGCCAAGCTGCGCTTCGCCGGTCGTGCGCGACTGCTCCAGGCGATGCTCGCGCTGGCGGTGGTGCCGACGCAGGTGGCGATGCTGCCGCTGTTCCTCATGCTGAAATGGGCGGGGCTGGTGAACAGCTATGCCGGCGTGCTCGCGCCGTGGCTGGCCGGCGTGTACGGCGTGCTGTTCGTGCGGCAGGCGACGCTCGCGATCCCGGACGAGATGCTCGACGCGGGCCGGATTGACGGGGCGAGCGAGTGGCGCATCCTGACCCGCATCGTACTGCCGCTCCTGCGGCCCGTCGTGGTGACGCTGGCGCTGTTCAGCTTCCTGGCGAGCTGGAGCGATTTCCTGTGGCCGCTGATCGCGATCACCGACCAGAACCTCTACACGCTGCCCGTCGCGCTCGCCGCGATCAGCCGCGAGCATGCGCGCGATACCGAATTGATGATGGCCGGCGCGGTCGTCACCACCGCGCCCGTGCTGCTGCTGTTCCTCGCGCTCCAGCGATATTACCTCACCGGCGTTCTGGGCGGCGGGATCAAGGGCTGACGCGCGGCCAGGCCGTCCCGTCGTCGGCGAACAGAAAGGCGTGGGCCGGGTCGACGCGGAAGCGGATCGTCTCGCCAAGCGTCACGTGCCGGTCGCTCGGCAACTGCGCGACGACGCTTCCCCTCGCCCCCGCCTCGCCCAGATGCGCGAACGACAGCGGGCCGAGCCGCTCGAACAGTTCCACCGCCCCGCCGAGCGGCCCGTCCGGATCGGGCCTCAGGTGCTCCGGCCGGACGCCCAGCGTTGCGGACGTGCCGACCGCCGTTCCGGGCACCTGCGCTGCGACCGCGCACTCGGCGCCGTCGGACAGCGTCACGACCGCCTCCGTCGCTCCGGTGCGCGAGACCTGGACCGGCAGCATGTTCATCGCCGGCGAGCCGATCGCCTCCGCCACCCGGATCGTCGCGGGCGCCCGGTAGAGATCGAGCGGCGCGCCGACCTGCTCGACGCGGCCGTGCGACATCACGACGATGCGGTTGGCGAGCGTCATCGCCTCGATCTGGTCGTGCGTGACATAGATCATCGTCGTGCCCAGCCGCTGGTGCAGGCGCGCGAACTCGTGCCGCATCCGGACGCGCAGGCCGGTGTCGAGGTTCGACAGGGGCTCGTCGAGCAGCAGCACGGCGGGATCGCGCACGATCGCGCGGCCGATAGACACCCGCTGCCGCTGGCCGCCCGACAGCGCGCGGGGGCGCCGGTCGAGCAGCGAGTCCAACTCCAGCAGACTCGCGACCTGGGCAACTTTAGCGACGATCTCGCCGGGCGGGCGCTTCGCCATGCGCAATGGGAAGGCGATGTTCTCCGCGACGGTCAGGTGCGGGTACAGCGCATAGGACTGGAACACCATCGCGATCCCGCGCTTTGCGGGTTCGAGCGCGGTGACGTCGTGCCCGCCGATCGTCACGCGCCCGGCGGTCGGCGTCTCCAGCCCGGCGATCAGCCGCAACAGCGTCGACTTGCCGCATCCCGACGGGCCGACGATCACGACGAACTCGCCGTCCGCGATCGACAGGTCCGTCGGCTCCAGTGCCGGCGCCGTGCCGAAGCTCCTGGTAAGTCCCTGCACCGCGACGCTGCTCATGCCCGATGCTGTAGGGGCGGGGGCGGGGCCGTCAATGCGGAGGTGATCGTGACCGGGTGGCGCAGTCACGGCGCCTCTACCGGCAAGCTCCCGTGTTGACCACGGGCGCGTCGTCGTGGCAGTGGACGGGCGGATCGATCGACGGATCGCAAGGCCGGTCCACGACCGGCGGGTATAGCACAATGGTAGTGCAGCAGCCTTCCAAGCTGAATACGCGGGTTCGATTCCCGCTACCCGCTCCACCTTCATCCCGCGCGGCTGCGCCATGCCCTGTCGTCGCCACCGCGATTGACGTGGGCGGAGGCGTCCCGGCCCCGGCCATCTCTCTATCGCGGGACTCGACCGGTTGCTAGATCGCGGGCGTTCGCGGGGCGGGGGCAGTGCGCATGAACGCCGTTGAGATCGAGGAGTCCGTGTCGGCACTCGCGGAGCGTCCGTTCGATGCGGCCGGGTCTCCCTTCGTGTTCCCAGGGTCAGGATCCATTGATCTGAGAGGCCAGACCTGGTTCAGGCTCCGTGATGAGACCGAGGATGAACGACCTGTACCGGCTGACCGACGAGCAGATGGCGCGGCTCGAGCCGGATTTCCTCAAGAGCCGCGGTAAGCCCCGGGTTGATGATCGGCGGGTGTTGAGCGGTATCGTCTTCGTAAACCGTAACGGACTGCGCCGGTGCGATGCACCCAGGGAATATGGCTTCCACAAGACGCTCTACAATCGGTGGAAGCGGTGGGGCGCAAGGGGGCGTATTCCTCCGCATGATGGAGGGATTGGCCGCCGCGAGCGCCACGCCCAAGGCGCATTGGACGCTGGGCGACCGCGGCTACGACGCAGACTGGTACAGGGACGCCCTTCAGGCAAAGGGCATCACGCCCTGCATTCCGGGCCGAAAATCCCGGATTATGCCCGTCAAATACGCCAAGCGCCGCTACCGAAGCCGGAGCCGTATCGAGATTATGTTCGGCCGTCTGAAGGACTGGCGTCGCGTCGCCACTCGCTACGATCGATGCCCGACCGTATTCTTCTCCGCTATCGCTCTCGCCGCCGGCGTCATCCTCGGCTCTGATCAACAAGTCCTGACCCCAGGGCTCCTGCAATGTTGATCAGCGAGCGCGCATCGACGTGAACGAATGGCGGAAGCTGGGATCGCGACCTGACCATGTGAGTGACCGCAGGTGGGTCTCTCACATTACCGTTAGACGCTGTCGCAATTCGTCGAGCAGCCAACGACCGGCAGGCCCGAGCGCGCGGTCTCGGCGATGAGCGGCGTAGATGATCAGACCTTCGGCAGGCGTCGGATCGTCTTCGAGCCGCAATGGGACCAGCTTGCCCGCTGCTATCGGCGGCGCCACGAGATGCTCGGGCATTCGGCACCAGCCCAAGCCGGCCAGCAGGAAGTCGAGCCGCCGGCCAAGGTCGACGAACCGCCACAGCCGCGCGCTCGTCAGGCCGTAGGCCGCGCCGCCGGGGTCGACCGGGTCGGACAGGACGAGCTGGACGTGCGGCTCAAGGTCGCCGCGCGTCGCCGGGCGGCCCAGCGCCGCCAGCGGGTGGCCGGGCGCAACCACCGGCTGCATGGCGACCCGCAGCAGCGGATAGGCGGCGATATCGTCCGGGACGCCCGGCAGCAGCAGGCAGAGGCCAAGCGCCGCCGAGCCGCTGCGCAGCCGCCGGAGCGCGCCGCCCAGCCCCTCGGTCGAGAAGCTGACGGGCAGGTCGGGATAGGTCTCGCTGAGCGCGCGCAGGCTGGCGGTCAGCGGCGCGGTCGGCACCAGCGGGTCGATCGCCAGCGCCAGTTCGGGCTCCAGCCCGGCCCGCGTCCCCGCCGCCACCGCCTCGAACCGCGCGGCGCTGGCCAGTACCAGCCGCGCCTGCTCGACCAGAACCCGCCCGACCTCCGTCACTCGCGGCCGATGGCCGGGGCGGTCGAACAGCGCGACGCCCTGGATCGTCTCCAGCGTCGCCACCGTCTGGCTGATCGCCGATTGCGAGCGCCCGAGCCGCCGCCCGGCGGCGGAGAAGCCCCCGGTCTCGGCGATCGTGACCAGCACGCGCAGCTGGTCGAGGCTCAAATTGCCGATCATGCTCCATCACCTGTGCCGATAGAGACGATCACAATTTGATCGCTTCCGCAAGGCGGTGGGACACTTAGATTGACTGCATGCAACCGACCTATTTCATCAATCATGGCGGCGGCCCATGCTTCTTCCTCGACCCCGGCCCGATGCGCAATACGTGGCGCGAGCTGGAAGACTACCTGCGCGGCTTTTCCGACACGCTCGACGAGCGGCCGCGCGCAATCCTCATCGTCTCGGGGCATTGGGAACAGGCACGCCCGATGGTCAACGCCGCCGCCGCGCCGCCGCTGCTGTTCGATTATGGCGGCTTTCCGGCGCATACCTATCAGCTGACCTGGCCCGCTCCCGGCGAGCCGGAGCTGGCGGCGCGGGTACGCGACCTGCTCGGCGGGGCGGGGATCGACAGCGGCGCGGACACGGCGCGCGGCTGGGACCATGGCGTGTTCGTGCCGATGAAGGTGATGTTCCCGCACGCCGACATGCCCACCGTGCAGCTGTCGCTCCAGCGCGGGCTCGACCCCGCGACGCATCTCGCCATGGGCCGCGCGCTGACGCCGCTGCGCGACGAGGGCGTGCTGATCGTCGGCAGCGGCCAGACCTATCACAACATGCGCGGCTTCATGGCCGGCGGCGGCAGCGGCGACCCCGCCGCCGAGGCGTTCGACGCCTGGCTGCGCACGGCAATGGTCGACGGCGCGACCCGCGACCGCTCGCTGGTCGATTGGGAGCAGGCCCCCGGCGCGCGCCAGGCGCAGCCGCACGAGGATCACCTGCTGCCGCTGATGGTGGTCGCCGGCGCCGCTTCGGGCGAGCCGGGGCACATCGCCTTTCACGGCTACGCGCTCGGCAAGCCGATCTCCGGCTTCCGCTTCGGCTGACCCTTCACACACAGGAGTAACTGACATGACCAAGCTTCTCGTCGTCGAGACCAGCCCGCGCGGCGACCACTCGGTCTCGCGCACCATGACCCGCCGCTTCGTCGCCGACTGGCGGGCCGCCCACCCCGATGGCGCGGTGACGACCCGCGACCTGATGGAGACCGACCTGCCGTTCGTCACCGCGCCCTGGCTACAAGCGTATTTCACGCCGGCCGAGCAGCATTCGCCCGAGATGAAGGAGGCGCTGCGCCTGTCCGACGAACTGGTCGCCGAGATCCTCGCCGCCGACCACCTCGTCATCGCCACGCCGGTCTACAACTACAACGTGCCCGCCGCGCTGAAGGCATGGGTCGACCATATCGTCCGCAAGGGCATGACGCTCGGGTTCGACGGCAGCGGCCTCGTCCACGGCAAGACCGCGACGGTGCTGATCGCGTCGGGCGGCGTCTACACCGAAGGCTCGCCGATCCGCGACCGCGACATCGCCACGCAATACCTGCGCCTGATCCTCAAGGTGATCGGCATCACCGACGTGACGGTCGTCGCCGGCGGCAACGCCAAGGCGGTCGACATGGGCGAGCGGACGATGGACCAGTTCGTCGCCACCCTCGAGCACGCGATTGAACGCGCCGCCGCCTGACGCGGGCGGGGATCGCTGTTCCCCGTCAACCATCATCAGGAGACCATCATCGGAACTGCGGCCGACGCCTCCCGATACCCATCCGCGCCAGTTCACGCTGCTTGTCCACGAATTGATGCTTCAACGCGCCGGAGAGATGCAGCAGCAACAGGGTCAGCAGCGAGAAGGCGCCAAGCTTGTGCACGGTATCGAACCGGTCATGCGCCACGCGCTGCGCCGGCAATCCGGCGGGATCGCGACCCATCTCATGGATAGGCGCGATATAAGGGAGCGGGATCAGCAGCCAGATCGGCGGGTTACCGCCCGCATGCGAGTGCTGGCCGATCCTGGCGAGTTGCTGCGCATCGACCGCCGCGCCGGGTGAATCAAGCGGGGGATTTGCGGAAATGAGCGCCCATCCCGTCAGCGGCATGCCGATCATGAAGGCATAGAGGCAGAAATGGACGATGTCCGCCAGGCGGCGTTCCCACGGGCTGTACTCGGCGGGATAGGATGGGCGGGGGTGGGTCAGGCGCCACACGACCCGCAGGGCGGTAAGCGCCAGCACCGTGATCCCGGACGAGATGTGCAGTAGGGTGACGGGTGGCGGCAGCCGATCGAGGAAGAAACCGGTCGACAGGTTGAGGATGATGAAGAACGCGATCGCCCAATGCAGCGTGATCGCGACCCTCGTGTAGCGCGCGTCGCTGGTGCCACCTTGTTGATAGGTCTGCATCGTCGAACTTCCTCATGATGGGGGTCAGCAATCCGATCGAGGCGCGCCTGGGCACGGGTCCTTGTCCGTCCGCCGACGCCGCAGGAAATCCCGGTGCCGGTTGGCCACCCGATCAACCGGCGAGATCCGGGTCGTGTACCGCATCGGCGCCGATGGTCATCCCGCCGTCCGCGCGAGCGGGAGGCCGTCCGGCAATCCCCGTCACATGATCGTATCGCGCCATCCCCCCGGAGCCGCTGGATGACGCACCGCCGTCGCACCTCGACGGGAGCGGGCTCAGAACTTCGCGCCCAGGCGGACGCCGTAGAGGCGAGGATCGCGAAGGTTCTCGACCACCAGGGACGGCGCCTGGGGATGCGGCTGCGAGAAGGCCGTGACATTCGCGTTCCCGACATTGTTGGCGAACGCCGCGATGGTGAACCGCGCGCCGGACGGCGCGTAGATCAGTTCCAGGTCGGTCATGGAATAGGCCCGCTGATACTCGGCGGCCAGCAGCTCGAAACCGGTATAGGTGCCGCTCTGATAGCGGGTCTGCGCGGTGAACGTCAGGTTGCCGGCGTTCCCGAGCGGGATGCGCTGCTCGATACCGCCGCTCAGCGTCCATTCGGGCGCCTGGCTGGGACGGCGGCCGCTGCAATCGACGGTGAACTGCGCGTCGACCGGCCCCGACACGATGCAACCCGTGACGGGCGGGCCGACCGAGGCCGAGTTGCCGTATCTGAACGAGACGTACTTGGCGTCGAGATACTGCGCGGTCGCGTTCAGGGTGGTGGCCTTGAACACGCGCGCCTGCGCCTCGACCTCGACGCCCTGAAGCCGCGTCGTGCCGATGTTCTCGGTGACGAACTCGGAGCCGCCCTGACTGTTGTTGCGGAAGTGCGCGATCTGCTGACCCTTGTAGGTCCAGCGATAGGCCTCGATGTTCAGTTGCAGGCGATTGTCGAGGAAGCGGTTCTTCGAGCCCAGCGTGAACGCGTTGATCGTCTCGGGGTTGAACGTGGGCGTATCGATCGACGAGTAGAAGCCGCCCGACTTGAAGCCGGTCTCGAACGTCGCATAGACCATCGAGGCGGGCGCGACGTCATATTCGAGCCCGGCGCGATAGGTCGGCTTCTTGAACGTCTTCGAGGCGTTCAGCGTGCTGAGGCTCGAGTTCGCGAACGCTCCGCCCGGGCCATAGGGCTGAAACGGAACGCCGGTGCCGTCGGCACCCGCCAGGAACGCCGGCACGGCGACCGTATCGGGAAAGGCCGGCGTGCCGGGACAGGAGCCGGTGGGACAGATGGCGACGGCATTCAGCGAGCGCAGGTCGGCCTGCTTGGCGTCGATCGTGTACCGGATGCCGCCCGTCAGGCGCAGCTTGTCGAAAAGCCGGTAGGTTAGCCGGGCGAAACCGGCATAGCTGTCCGTAACCGGGTGAAACACGGCATAGGCCGAGTAATATTGCTGGTCGTAATTGACGTGCGTGCTGGTCGTCTCGTGCATGTAGAAACCGCCGAGGATGTAACTCAGCGGGCCGGTGCCGTCCGACGCCAGCCGCACCTCGACCGAGGCCTGTTTGTTGACCTCCTGATTGGTGAACGCGAAGCCGCCGGCGTAGCTTCTGTAGTCCAGCGTCGATCGGCGGAAGGCGGGCAGGACGGTCAGCGTGCCGACCGGCGTGGTCACGTCCGCCTGCGCATAGACGCCCCAGAAATTGTTGCGGTTATAATAGTCCGGCACCAGGGCGTTGAGCGTATTGCCGCCCAGCCCGAAGGAGAAGGACCGGGTGATGATCGCCTCCGCCCGGGGATCGAACAGGCCGATGCGGTCGTCCTTGTTCAGCCCGACGACGGTCGCGCCGGGGCCGACTCCGCCCTGATGCTCGTAGTCCGCGCTGACCGTCAGCTTGAAGCCGCTGGTCACCTGACTCGCGAAGGTGGCGCGGATAGCCTTGCGCTTGTCGTCGCCGGTGCCGTCGCTGTAGGTGCCGTCGCGGTCGACGTATTGACCGGCGACGCGCAGCGCGTTGTTGTCGCCGAACGGTATGTTGATCGCCGCCGTCACCTTCTTCGAGTCGTAGTTGCCGTATTCGAAGTTCCCGTAACCGCTGAACTCGCTCAGCTTCGGCTTGACGGTGATGACGTTGATCGCGCCGCCGGTCGCATTGCGACCGTATAGCGTACCCTGCGGTCCCTTCAGGACCTCGACCCGCTCGAGATCGTAGAAGACTCCCTGGGACGAGGTCGGTCGCGCGAAGTTCACACCGTCGACGTTGAACGCGATCGCGGGATCGCTGAGCGAATTGACCACGAAATTGCCGACGCCGCGCAAATAGAACGCGTTGATCGGACCGGATACGTTGCTGATCTGGAGCGCGGGGACAAGCCGGGTCAGCTGCGAACTGTCGGTGACGCCGGCGCGGATCAACGAGTCGCCGCTCACCGCGGTCACCGCGATCGCCGCGCGCTGCAAGTTCTCCGCGCGACGCTGCGCGGTGACCACGATGTCTTCAAGGCCCGACGATGTCGGTGAGGGAACGGCGCGATCGTTCTGGATGGGCTCGGCGGTTGAAGGCGGCTGTGGTCGGGACTCGCTCGCGGTGCCGGGGGCAGCCGCGTCGATCGGGGCTGGAGCCGGTGAGGACGTGCCGCCCGCCGCGGTCTGCGCCAGCGCGAGTCGCGGCTCGAGCAACAGCGCGACAATACCGACGGTCGCGGCCGAACCGAACAAATGCGCCTTCATGCGCCCTCTCTCCTATTCGTCACGCGCTCTCGGGCGCTGTTGTCCTCATATTGATACCTTTGAGTTCACGCATGTCACATAGGGGTGTGACCAATGGGGTGGGCCTCTGTTCGAAAGGCGTGTCGGCGTCGGCGCTCATACGGCAGTCAGCCTGGCCCTCGACGCCGGATGTCGAACGCTGCCATCATCGGCGCGCGGATCGACGCTGCCCGCAGACGACGCCGGGCCTGCTATCCTAGGAGGCCCTTGACCTTGTCGAGACCAGCTCGCGCGCATCGCTCGTCGCCGAGGCCCGGATCGCTCCTGTCGCCCGGACGCGGCTCGACGCCGCTCACGCCGATCGCGCCGATCACCTCGTTGCCGACCACGATCGGCACGCCGCCCGAAAAAGCGAGCAGGTTCGTATCCGCAGTGATCCGGGCGGCCGCGGCCGCGTCGTTCCTGGTCATCGCGCCGACCGACGACGTCGGCATCCTGAAGGTGAGCGCGGTGTAGGCTTTCCGAAAGCCGGTATAGGCGTGGTAACCCGGCGCGCCATCGGTGATGTAATAGAGCTTCGGCAGACCGGATGCGTCGATGACGCTGACGCCGATATGCTGTCCCGTGCACGCGGCAACGGCCCCCTGCGCCATCAGCATCGCGACCGCCATGCTCGGACCGCGCGCCGGCCCCGGCATCGATGGCCAGGGCAGATGGTGCTCGGCAGGATTGGGGGGCAGCGGCAGGCCGTCGAAGGGACGGCCGAGGTCACCCGGAAAGGCGGTGGTGGCCGCCGCGGCGGTCTGTGCCGGCGCCGAACCGGGGGAGGCGATCAACGCCGCCGCGAGCAGGGGAAGAGCCTTCATGCGCATTGCCTCTCGCAAAGGTCGGTGTCGCCTGCGTCCGGCCTGGTCGGCAGACGGATCGACCCGGTACCGACCTGTCATCGACCAGCAGGTTCGCCGGTCTCGTCAGACCGCCCCCGCGGCAACTGATCCGGATTGGTCGGGTGCGGGAGCGACGGCGATCCTAGGCGGCTTCCGAGATCGCCGCGGCGGTACGCTCGGCCAGTACCTCCCGCTTCGTCTGCTGGGTCACTTCGAGGTACTTGGCGGCGAAATCGGGCGGCAGCACCTCGAACATCATCGCGTTCTCGATCCATACCTCGATCACCGGGAACTCGGCGCGGTCGTTGCGGCGGCACAGCCAGTCCTCCGCCGCCATGATCGCGTATACCTCTTCCTCGGAATGCCGCACGCTGAGCGCGAAGTGGGTCGGACCATAAGCGGGATCGCGCGGCGTGCCCGGCGTCAGGCCGCCCGGCCGATCCGAAACCGGCTGGATCTCGAGCCCGGCAGGGTATATCTCGATCTGCGTTCCGTTGTCGTCGAGCTGGAACGCCTGATACGAACCCGGATACATGCGGAACGGTCGCGACCATCCCCCCATCAGCTTCGTCAACACGCCCGCGACATGCTCGGGATTCTTGACCGCTATCGAAAGGTGGTGAATCACGAAATCTCTCCTGATGCCTAGCCGACCGTAATACTCCGGCGTCGATTCAGAACTCACAAGCTCATGTGACAGCGGACGGCAGGCAAGTCAGTTATCGAGCGCGTCGTTAACTGGAGTCGTCAGTGTGGCGCGACGGCGGATTGCACAGGTGAGGGTCCCGGCGCGTATCGCGATCACCCCGTTTGAGGGCACGATATACGGCGCGCCCGGGCGCTCGCCTGCGTCACTCCGATGCGGCGATACAAGGTCCGGCCGATGACCGACACCACCCGATCGCATGAGCGCTCGACGGTTGCCGCCGCGTCGGTCGGCATGGCGTTGTGCATCATCCCGGTCTTCCTCGGCACGTTTCCGATGTTCCTGAACATCTTCTCGCTGCAGCAGAAACATGTCGCCTATGTCTTTCCGGCCCTGCTCCTGCTGTCCACCTGCACCAGCGCGGTCACCAACGTCTTCACCGGCTGGCTGGTCGATCGTCACGGACCCAAGCGGATAGCCGTTCCCGGCGTGCTGTTCTTCGGCCTGGCGGTCGCCGCGCTGTCGCTGACCGATCGCGCCGGGAGCGCGCTGTTCCCGCTGTACGGCCTGCTGGGCGTCGCGGCGGCGTTCACCGGGCCGGTGGTGTTCGCCAAGGCGCTGTCGGGCCTGGTCCAGATCCAACGCGGCGTCGCCTTCGGCATCGCCATAACCGCCGCGCCGATGCTGTCCGCGGCGATCCTCGCGCCGGTCGCGCAGTCGCTGATCAACGCGTTCGGCTGGCGGGACGCCTATCTGGCGCTCGGCGGCATCGTCGTCGCGGTCGGGGTGCCGGTGGTCTGGCGATTCCTGTGGGAGGCGCCGCGCGGCGCCGCGCCTGCGCATGGGCGATCCCCGCCGCCTGCCGTTCCGCTGCGCCGCGCGCTGCTCGATCCGCAGTTCCTGCTCGTCACCGGCGCGATCGCGGTATCGGCGATCGTCGCGACCGGCGTCTCGTCCTTCCTGCTCCCGATCGCGCAGGACGATGGCGTCGGCCAGACGATCGCGGTCTGGACGGTGTCGCTGTTCTCGCTGGGTGCCCTGGCGGGTGCGCTGGTGTTCTCCGCGTTCATCGACCGGGCGGGAAGTCCGCGCGCGCTGCTGGGGTGCTTCGCGGTGACGATCGCCGGCGCGCTGCTGTTGCGCGGAGCCACGTCGTCCAAGATGTTCCTGGTCGGCGGCGCGCTGCTCGGCGCCGGGCATTACGGGGCGCAGTCGCTGCTGCCGTTCATCATGACGCGCTATTTCGGCGTCGTCAGGTTGGGACAGATATTCGGCACGTGCGCGGCGGTCGTATCGATCTCGTCGGCGCTAGGTCCGTTGATGGTGGGCATCGCTCACGCGAACAACGTTCCGTTCTCGCGGATCCTTGCCGCGGCGATCGTGCTGCTCGTCGTTGGCGGGCTGATGATCCCCTGGCTGCGCGCCTTTCCCGATCGTGCGGTCACCGTGGGTGCGTCCGGTAGTGAAGCGTCGATGCCGGTCGGGCAGCTTGTCCCATAGGTGTGTGATGGCTTTCACCCCCCTGCCTGGATAGCCGCATGCACATCCGAAATCGGGAAGGACAATCCAGCATGAGCGTTCCGTACTTCCGCCGATATGCGAAGGGATCGGACTTCATCAGCTTCGGCGACGACACACCGGCGGCCAAGCGTGAGGATGTCGTGCTGACCGCGTTCGACGGCGCCAAGTCGAAGGCGGCGCTCTATTCGAACGGCAACGAAAAGACGGTGATCTGCCTCATGCACCCGCGCGCAGACATGACGCGTCACTATTCGGTGCCGGGCTTCACGCGCGCGGGCTACGCCTTCTTCTCGCAGCTGGGCCGCTCGCCGGGACCCGACGCGGTCGCGCAGACCATCCACGAGTGGCTGCTGACCGACATCGCCGCCGGCATGGCGTTCCTGCGGTCGCGCGGCTTCGAGAAGCTGGTGCTGCTGGGCAACAGCGGCGCCGCTACCCTGTTCTCGCTGTACCACAAGCAGGCGACCACCCCGCCGCCCGGTCGGCTGACCGACACCGCGGCGGGCGACCCGTATGACCTGAACAAGGTCGACATGCCCGTCGCGGACGGCTTCGTCTTCCTCGGCGCGCATCTGGGACCGGGCGTGACGCTGCAGACCGAGATGGACCCGTCGGTCGTCGACGAGAACGATCCGGCGTCGTGCGATCCGTTCCTCGACATGTTCGACGAGCGCAACGGCTTTCGCGAGCCGCCGGCGGAGACGACCTATGCGGAGGATTTCCTCGCCCGGTTCCGCGCCGCGCAGGTGGTGCGCGAGGGACGGATCGACGCGATCGCCTGGAAGATGGTCGAGGATCAGCGCGACGCCGAGCAGGCGCTGGCGGCCGACGGCGTCGACCACCTCCCCTATGGCGAGCGCGCCACGCTATACCGGCGCGCGTCGGTGACGCACCTGATGCACGTCCACCGCCTCCAGTCTGATCCCAAGGCGGTCGACTTCTCGATCACGCCGTCCGATCGCAGCTATGGCACGCTGATGTCGATCCGGCCCGATCTTTCCAACTACGACATGGAGATGGGCACCAAGGTGGTCGAGCCGCGCGTCTGGCTGAGCTCGTGGTCGGCCCGATATTCGCGAGCCAATCTGCTGCGCCAGATTGATGCGGTAACGATGCCATCGCTGGTCCTCAGCTACTCGGGCGACAATGCGCTGTCGCCCGACGTCGCCGAAAAGATCTTCGCGCAGTCGCCTGCCCAAGACAAGGAGATGACGATCGTCGTCGGCGATCACTTCGGCTACCGCGTGCCGCACAAGCCCGACGAGGGCGGTCGCGACGTCGCGATCAAGGCGATGGTCGACTGGCTCAAGCCACGGTTTCCGGCCGTCTGATCGCCGGGCAGGTAGCAGGGTTGGAAGGGCGGCCGCGACGCGAGTTGCGGCCGTCCGCTGTGGGACCGGCTAGGCCTCGCCCGGCGAATATCCAGGATGCACCTGCTCGTAATGCTGGCGAAGCAAGTCCCGGCCGTAATCGTTGCCGTTCGGCGTCCTGACGACGGTATGGGTATGGCATTTGGCCGGCTCCTGATTACCCAGCCAGACGCCGCTGTGGTGATCGAACTCCGTCATCAGGACGGGTCCTTGCACGCGGTAGTAGAATGGATCATCGTCGCCATGGCCGCCGATCCAGCTCCAATAGGTCCGGTCCAGTTCGGCCTCGACCTGCGCCAGTTTCGCGGCGAGCGGCCCGGGCGGAAGATAGCCGACGAACGCCGCGACGATGTCCATCAGCTGTCGCTTCTGCGTGGGGCTGAAATTGCGGACCGCGATGCCTTCGTACGGGATGATGCGATTGTCGCGGAACGCGCCGCCTAGGTGCCGCTGGTCGGCGGGGTGCCAGCGGCCGTCGGGCATCGCCTCGTCGCGCATCCGCCGATAGATCGTCGCGCGCTCGCGCAAGTCCGGCGATAGCGAGCGCATCAGCGCAAGGCCGTCGTGCTCCTCCGCCTCGAACAGGCGCAGGCCCGCATCGGGTCCGGTGTCGATGACGTTGGGCTCGGCCCCCATAAACGTCGGCGAGATCACCATCTGCCCGCCCAGCACGAAGCAGTTCAGCACGAGATGATGGCCATAGAGGTTCCAGCCCCAAGGCTTGTCGAGCGAGGGCTCGCCGAACAGCAGGAAATTATAGCTCCACTCGTTCATGATGAGCGGCAGGTCGCAGAGCTGGCCCAGAAACGCATTGGTCTTCATGCAGCCTCGCGCCTTGGCGTAGCCCGCCGAGCTCAGCGATGCCTGGACGACGCGGAGGATCGCGGCGCGGGTGTCGGGGCCGACATCCTCTAGCCGAAGACCGTTCGGGTTGGCCAGGAACTCGGGATTGCTCCAGCGGCGCCATTCGTCCGCGTCGACCGGATGGCTCAGCCGCCGGCGCTGACCCGCGTCGAGACCGGCGAGCAGCGCCTGCGCGCACTCGACCATCTGCCCGCTGGGAGCGCCTTCCTCCGCCAGCCGGAACAGTCCGTGCTCGACGTGTCCGTTACAGGTTATACCCCGGAACGGTTCGTCGCGAAGGTCCGCCCAATCGCCGAGCAGCGTCGCAGGGATCGGCACGTTCCGGGCCGCCTCGCCATAGGCGCGTGCATCCATGCCGCGGAAGTTCGCCAGCCGCGGCGCGTCCAGTGGCCGCACATACGATCGAAACTCGGGGTTGGTCGCCATCGTCATCGTCCTTGATTGGAAGATCGGGGATTAGAAGATCGGGGCCGGTGGCGGGACGATCGGCGTGCGAACGCGACCGATCCGTTCGACCTCGATCACGACCTCGTCACCTGCGTCCAGGAAAGTGCCCGTGGCCAGGCCGACGCCCGCCGGCGTGCCGGTGATGATCAGGTCGCCGGGCTCCAGCGTCATGACCTGGCTGACATGCGCGATGATCTCGGGCACGCTGAAGATCATGTCCGCGGTCGTGCTGTCCTGCCGCAGCTCGCCGTTGACGTGCGTCGTCAGGCGCAGCCCGGCGGCGGGATCGCCGACCTCGTCGGCGGTCACTACCGGGCTCATCGGCCCGCTCGCGTCCGAGTTCTTGCCCATCGTCCATTGCGGCGTCTGGCGCTGGAAGCTCCGCCCGCTCAGGTCGTTGAACGCGACATAACCGAAGATGCCGGCGACCGCCTGGTCGGCGGTGACGCGGAACACGCGGCGACCGATGACGGCGCCGATCTCCACCTCCCAGTCGAACTTATCCTCGATCTTCGGCACAGGCTGGCCGTCGGTCGTCAGCGACCGCGTCCAGCGCGAGAAGATGACCGGCACGGTCGGGATGGGCGATCCGGTTTCCTGTGCGTGCAGGCGATAGTTGAGACCGACGCAGATCACGCGCGCGCCGGTCGGGATCGCGGGGCGTTCCCGCAGATCGGCGAGCATGCCGATCGCGGCGCCCTGCGGCACAGCAGCGGACGGCCGAACCCAGAAGGCGTCGCGTTCACCAAGCGGCGTTACCGCGCCGTCCGCCGCGACGGCGCCGACCATGATCCGATCGCCTTCCAGATATCCTGCGATCTTCACGCCGTTTCTCCCTTGCCCGGCGGCCGGCCCATGAGGTTCTCGCGGCCTCGCACTAGATCAGGCCCTCATAGGACCCGCCATCGACCTGCAGGTTCTGCCCCGAGACGAAGCCCGCATCCGCGCCGCAGAGAAAGGCGCAGGCCGAGGCGAACTCCTCGGGTCGGCCGAAGCGTTTCGCGGCGATGCTGTCGGCGATCTGGCATCGTGCCTCGTCGCGGTCGATCCCCTGCATGGCCATGATCCGTTGCGCCATCGCCTCTTGTCGGGGCGTGTCGATACGCTCCGGCAGCAGGTTGTTGATCGTGACGTTGTCGACCGCGACCTCGCGCGAGATCGCCTTGGCGATGGCGGTGAGGCCCGCGCGCGCCGCGGTCGACAGGCCCTGGTGATAGCGCGGCGATTTCACCATTGCCGAGGTGATGTTGACGATGCGGCCGAACCGGCGCGCGCGCATGCCCGGGATGAATGCGCGCATGAGGAGGATCGCCGGGATCATGTTGGCACCCAGCGCGCCGAGCAGCGCCGCCTGATCCCAGTCGTCGAGGCCCCCGGGCGACGGACCGGCGTTGTTGTTGACGAGGATGTCAAGGTCGCCCGCGCCCGCGATCAGGGCATCCCGGCCGGCCTCGGTCGTCTGGTCCGCGGCGATCGTCCCGACCTCGCCGCCATCGGCACGGATCGACGCGGCGGCGCCGGCGAGCTTCTCGCCATCGCGGCCGTTCAGGATGACGACACATCCTTCCTGCGCCAGCATCCGCGCACAGGCGAACCCGAGCCCCTGCGAGGCACCGCAGACGAGCGCCCGGCGGCCCTTGATGCCCAGATCCATGGTCGAGCCTTTCCACGCGATCATCGCATGCGCGCGGACACCATTCCTCCTTCGCGCCTTGGCGATCCATCACATGATCGGGTGACAGCCGGCCGCCGGATTGGCGTTGTTGCAGAGGACTGCTGCTCGTAGCGTCGCACTGCCGTCACGCACGACGCATGCCGGCCGGCGCCGCGTTCGCAGGGATCCGCTTACGACGATGTTTCTGACGCTTACGCCCTTGCAGGACCGCGTTGCCGTCGTCGCCGGCGGAAGCAGCGGGATCGGTGCCGCGACGGCGCGGCTGCTCGCCGAGGCAGGGGCGCACGTCTTGGTCGGCTATAACGAGGGCGCCGACCGCGCCGACGCGATCGTCGCCGAGTTGCCGGGCGGAACCGGTCGGCACTGCACCGCGCGCCTGGCGCTGGGCGACAGCGCCACGCTCGGCACTGCGGCGGCCGACGTCGAGGCGCGCTGGGGCCGGTGCGACATGCTGGTAAATTCCGCCGGGTTTACCCGTGCGATCCCGCACGGCGACCTCGACGCGCTGGACGACGCGACGTTCGACCGCATCCTGATCGCCAATGTACGCGGGCCGTTCGCCTGCATCCGCGCGTTCGCGCCGTTGATGCGACGTACGGGCGAGGCGCTGGTCGTCAACGTGTCGTCGATCTCGGCCTTCACCGGCGCGGGCAGCAACGTGGCCTATTGCGCGTCCAAGGCGGCGCTCGACACCATGGGCATGTCGCTCGGGCGCGCGCTCGGCCCCCAGATCCGCGTCGTCTCGGTATCGCCTGCCGCGGTCAATACCGGGTTCGTGCCGGGCCGCGACGCGGCGGCGCTGCAGGCGGCGGCCGACAGGACGCCGATGAAGCGGGTGATGGAAGCCGACGAGGTCGCGCGGGCGATCCTCGCCACCGCGACCCACCTCACCATGGCGACCGGTACCGTGATCGTCGTCGACGGCGGTCGGCATCTCTGAGCGGGACAGGCATGATGGACGAGCATCGGTATCAGACCTCCGGCCACGGCCCGCGTCGCCTGCTGCTCATCCACGGCTGGTTCTGGGACCAGCGCGTGTTCGCGGCGCTGATCGCGCTCCTGCCGCCAGACGAGTTCACCTGCGCGACGTTTGACATCGCCGGTTATGGCACCGCGCGGGCGGAGGAGGGACCCTATGATATGGCAGCCATGGCGGAGGACGGCTGGCGGGTGGCGCAGGCGCTCGGCTGGAACGACTTCGCGGTGCTCGGCCATTCGATGGGAGGCAAGGCCGCGCAGAAGCTCGCGATCGATCACGCCGACGCCGTCCGCGCGGTGATCGCGGTGACGCCGGTGTCGGTCGCCCCGCTGCCCTTCCCGCCGGAGGTGCGCGCCTTCTTCGAACGCTCGTGCGGCGACGATGACGTGGCCGGGGCGCTGGTCGGCGAGTCGGTCGGCGGCCGGCTTTCCCAGGCGTGGCTCGACGACATCGTCGCCAGGACGCGGGAGACCGCCGACGACGACACCCGCCGCGCCTATCTGCGATCGTTCGCCGATGACGACTTCTCGCCCGAGGCGCCCAGGCTGACGGCGCCGCTGCTCGTCGTCTTCGGCGAGCATGACCACGGCGTCGCGGAAAGCGTCATGCGTCCGGTCTACGAAGGGCTGTACCCGCACGCTCGCTTCGCGACGATCGCCGGGGTGGGGCATTACCCCATGCTGGAAGCGCCGGAGGCGCTCGCCGCCACCATCGCCGCGTTCCTGTCGGAGATGTCGTGCTGAGGTCTATGCGCCGCCGAGCGTCCGCGTGACCGCCGCCCCGGCCTGGCCCGGCGGCACGTTTCTTACGGCAAGGGCGCCCGGTGCCGGATATAGCCAGGGCGAGCGCGACCGGCCCTCGACGAGATAGTCCTCGATCTGCTCGGGATTGCTCAGCGTCAGCGCGATGTCGTCCAGCCCCGTCAAAAGGCCGCGGCGGCGGTAGGCGGAGAGCTGGAACGGAATGGCGCGACCGGCCGGCGTCGACACGACGGAGCATTCGAGATCGACCGTGAACGCGCCATGCGTGTCCGCCTCGGCCGCGAGCTCCACGATCACGTCGGCGGAAAGCGCCAGCGGTAGAAGCCCGTTGGCGAAGCAGTTGGCGGAGAAGATCTCGGCGAAGCTCGGCGCGACCACGCAGCGGATGCCCCAGGCAGCGAGCATCCACACCGCCGATTCGCGCGAGCTGCCGCACCCGAAGTTGGCCCCGGCGAGCAGGATGCGCGAGCCTTGGTAGCGCGGCTGGTTGAGCACGAACCCGGGCACCGGATCGCCTTCGGGCGTGTAGCGCCAGTTGGCGAACAGGTCGTCCGCCAGTGTCGTCGAGCCATGCTCGCCGAACGCGGTGCCTCCCCCATTGCGCTTGGGAGGCGAGCCGGGCGAGATCGTGTCGGTGTCGATGTTGTCGCGCAGCAGCGGCACCGCGCTGCCCGTCAGGAGGGTGAACGGCTCAGGCATCGAGCGGCTCCAGCACGCGGACGTCGACGATCCTGCCCGACACCGCGGCGGCGGCGGCCATCGGCGGGCTGACGAGATGGGTCCGCGTGCCGGGACCCTGGCGACCGACGAAATTGCGGTTGGTGGTCGAGACGATGCGCATGCCCGGTTGCCCGATCTCGCGCTTCTGGTCGCCCGCGCCCGCGCACATCGAGCAGCCCGCATGACCCCAGCCGAACCCAGCCTGCTTGAAGACGAGGTCGAGCCCCTCGGCCTCGGCGTCGCGCCTGACCACTTCCGATCCCGGCGAGACCCAGGCCGTGACGCCTGCGGCTACCCGCCGCCCGCGCGCCACCGACGCCGCGGCGCGCAGGTCCGACAGCCGTGCATTGGTGCAGGAACCGATGAACACCATGTCCACGGCCACGCCGGCGATCGAGGTGCCTTCCTCCAGGCCGGAATAGGCGATCGCGGCACGGTGCGTCGCTAGCGCGCTGGCATCCTGGCTCGCGTCGGCGGCCGGGACGATGTCCCCGATGCCGATGGTCTGTCCGGGATTCGTGCCCCAGCTGACCTGCGGCACGATCTCCGACGCGTCGAGCCGGTATTCGCGCGCGAACACGGCATCCTCGTCGCTGGCCAGCGTCAGCCAGTCGGCGACGGCGGCGGTCCAGTCGGCGCCGCGCGGCGCATGGGGACGGCCGCGCAGATACTCGGTGGTCTTCTCGTCGGGCGCGATGATGCCGAAGCGTCCGCCGATCTCGACCGCCATGTTGCAGATGGTGAAGCGTGCTTCCATCGACGCCGCCCGGATCGCCTCGCCGGCGAACTCGACGGCGTGGCCGGAGCAGCCCGCGACCCCCAGGCGAGCGGCCAGCGTCAGGATGATGTCCTTGGCCGTCACCGTCCCCGGCAACGTTCCGTCGATGGTGATCCGCATGTTCGGCGGCTTGCGCAGGATACTCGTCTGGGTCGCGAGGATATGGACGAGATCGGACTGGCCCAGCCCCCAGGCGATCGCGCCGACCGCGCCCAGCGTGCTGGTATGGCTGTCGCCGCACGCCAGCGTGCATCCGGGCAGCGCGAGTCCCTCCTCGGCCGCCACGACATGAATGATGCCGAACGCGGGATCGTCGAGGTCGTACAGCCGGAAACCGTGCTGCGCGGCATTGTCGCGCAGGTTCTGCGCATAGGGATTGGCGCTGTCGTCCACATCAGATAGCCGCCCCGCCAGCGTGGCGACGGTATGGTCCGCGGTGGCGAACGTCAGTTCGGGATGGGGGATCGGCAGATCGCGCTTGTTGAGCGTCAGGAAGCCCTGGCCGGCCATGTCGTTGACCATGTGCCGATCGACGAACAGCAGCGCGAACCCGTCGCCCAGATCGGACACGACATGCCGACCCCAGATCTTGTCGAACAGCGTCTCGCTCACGTCGATGCCCCTTCGCTCGCGAGACCATAGGTCTCGTCGTACTCGTCCCATTGCGGCAGGCCGATCAGGTTCTTGAACTCGCCGAAGGTCATCTCCGACCGTTCCAGCGCGAAGCGGCCTGACATGATGTCGGCGATCCGGTCGCGGATTGCGCCCGCGGCATAGAGGATGGGCGTGACGCCGTAGCAGGCGATGTCGAAGCCGAGCTCCCGATACTCGGCCGGCGTGAAGATCGGCGAGTTGCCGCCGGGCAGCGGGTTGGCGATCAGCGGCACGTCGAATGCGCGGCCGATCCGCTCGAACTCCTCGCGGCTTTCCGGCGCCTCGATGAAGAGGCCATCGGCGCCCGCCTCCAGGCACGCCTCCGCGCGACGCATCGCATCGTCCAGGCCGTTGACCGCGCGCGCATCGGTGCGCGCGAAGATGAACGTCTCGGGATCGAGCCGTTCGCTCGTCGCCGCACGGATCTTGCCGGCCATTTCCGCGATCGGCACCACGTTCTTACCGGCCATGTGTCCACACCGCTTGGGCCAGCGCTGGTCCTCGAACATCAGCGCGCTGACTCCCATCCGCTCGTAGTTCTGGACGGTGTGGATCACGTTCTTGACGTCGCCATAGCCGTCGTCGGCGTCGACCAGCGCGGGGATGGTGCTGGCGCCGACGATGTCGCGCACCGCGGCCGAGATGTCGCCGAACGCGCGCAGCCCGATATCGGGGACGCCGAAGCGCGCGCCGACGACGGAGAACCCGCTGACGAACATAGCCTTGCCGCCCGACGCCTCGATCACCTTGGCGCTCAGCGCGTCATAAGCACCGAACAGGACCATGAAGCCCTCGTTCTTCAGCGTCTGCCTGAAACTGGTCATCCTAGGTGACACGCATGACCCTCTCGCACCGCCGGCCTCACAAAGAGCTGCTTGTAATAATGACCATACGACTTTACCTAAAGCTGTCAAGCATCGGCAGGTGGCTGGGTGCAGTGGGGAGGGCATGATGAGGTCCGACGGGACGATGGTCACGGTACGCGAAGCCACGCTGGCGCTGTTGCGTGCCCATCGGATGACCACAATCTTCGGCAATCCGGGTTCGACCGAATTGCCCATGTTCCGCGACTTCCCGGACGATTTCAGCTATGTGCTGGGCTTGCAGGAATCGGTCGTGCTGGCGATGGCCGACGGATATGCGCAAGCGACGCGTAACGCGGCCTTTGTCAATCTCCACTCGTCGGCGGGCGTCGGGCATGCGCTGGGCAGCCTGTTCACCGCGCACAAGAACCAGACGCCGCTGGTGGTCACCGCCGGGCAGCAGGCGCGCTCCATCCTGCCGTATGACCCGTTCCTGTTCGCCGAGCGCGCGACCGAGTTTCCCCGCCCCTTCGTCAAATGGGCGTGCGAGCCCGCGCGCGCGGAGGACGTGCCGGCGGCGATCGCGCGTGCCTATCATGTCGCGATGGAGGCGCCGTGCGGGCCGACCTTCGTCTCGGTGCCGGTCGACGACTGGGACCGGATGTGCGCAAGCATCGCGCCGCGTGCCATCGCCTCGCGCAATCCAGGTGACCCGGCGGCGCTGCGCGAGGCCGCCGAGACGTTGGCGGCGGCACGGCGGCCCGCGATCGTGGTCGGCGCCGGCGTGGCGCGCGACGATGCCTGGCACGAGGTGGTTGCGCTGGCCGAGCGCCATGCGGCGCAGGTCTGGGTCTCGCCGATGTCGGCGCGGTGCGGCTTCCCCGAGGATCACCCACTGTTCGCCGGCTTCCTCACCGCCGCGCGCGAGCCGATCGTCGCCAGCCTGGACGGGCACGACGTCATCCTGGTGCTGGGCGGGCCGATGTCGCTCTACCATGTCGAGGGCTTCGGCCCGCACGTGCCCGAGGGCGCGCGCATCGTCCAGATCGCCGACAACCACGGCATGCTCGCCTGGAACCCGGCGAGCACGGGCATCGTCGCCGACACGAAACTGGCGGTTGCCACGTTGCTGGACGCGACCGCGCCACCGGTTCGGCCGACACCGGCCATGCCCGCTCGCAAGCCCGATCTGGATGGCCGGGTGTTCGACGACCGCTATCTGCTCCAGCAGATCGCCCGCCTGCGCCCGGCCGACGCGATCATCGTCGAGGAAGCGCCGTCGAGTCGCGGGCCGATGCACGATTATCTGCCGATCACGCGGGAGAACGGCTTCTACACCTGCGCCAGCGGCGGTCTCGGACATGGCCTGCCTGCCGCGATCGGCGTCGCGCTCGGGCGGCCGGGCGAGAAGGTGATCGCCTTCCTCGGCGACGGCTCCAGCATGTACGCGATCCAGGGGCTGTGGACCGCGGCGCAGCTCCGCCTGCCGGTCAGCTTCGTCATTGCCAACAACCATCGCTACGAGGCGCTGCACCATTTCGGCCGGCATTTCGGGTTGCAGGATATGGTCGGGACCAACCTCCCGGCGATCGACTTCTGCGCGTTGGCGCAAGGCCAGGGCATTCCGGCGACGAAGGTCGCGGCGGCGGGCGACCTCGACGCGGCGCTGACGGCGTCCTTCACGGCAACCGGACCGACGCTGATCGAGGTGGTGATCGACTAGATCGGGAAATGCCCCGGCCGGGTCTCGATCGTGATCCAGCGCAGATCGGTGAACTCGGCGATCCCCGCCTGTCCGCCGAAGCGGCCATAGCCCGACGCCTTCACCCCGCCGAACGGCATCTGCGCCTCGTCATGCACGGTCGGGCCGTTGATGTGACATATGCCCGACTGGATGCGCTGTGCCACCGCCAGCGTCCGCGCGATGTCGCTGCCGAACACCGCCGCCGACAGGCCGTATTCGGTGTCGTTGGCGATCCGCACCGCGTCGTCCGCGTCGGCGGCGCGGACGATCGTCACCATCGGGCCGAAGCTCTCCTCCGCATAGGCGCGCATCCCCGGGGTCACGCCGTCGATCACGACCGCGCCGGTCAGTATCTCGCCCGCGGCGTTGCCCGCCAGCACGTGCGCGCCCTGCGCCACCGCGTCGTCGACCAGCGCCTCGACATGGCGCGCGCTCTCGCGGCTGACGATCGCGCCGAGCGGCGCGGTGCCGTCGGTCGGGTCGCCGGCCTGGAGCGTTGCGGCCTTGGCGGCGAAGGCGGCGATGAACGCATCCGCGATCGGCTCCTCCAGGATGATCCGCTCGGTCGACATGCAGATCTGGCCCTGGTTGAAGAACGCGCCGAACGCGGCGGCCTTGACCGCCTCGTCGAGGTTCGCGTCCTTCAGCACGACGAATGGCGCCTTGCCGCCAAGCTCCAGCAGCACCGGCTTCAGATGCCGCGCGGCGCGCTCGGCGATCAGCCGGCCGACCTTGGTCGATCCGGTGAAGTTGATCCGCTTCACCGCGGGATGATCGATCAGCGCGTTGACGATCTCGGCGGCGTCCGCGGGCGCATTGGTGATGACGTTGACGACGCCGGCGGGAAGCCCTGCCGCGCGCATCGCATCGCCGATCAGGCCATGCGTGCGCGGGCAGACCTCGGACGCCTTCAGGATCACGGTGTTGCCGCAGGCCAGCGCCGCGGCGATCGCGCGGACGCCGAGGATGACGGGCGCGTTCCACGGCGCGATGCCCAGGCAGACGCCCGCCGGCTGCCGCACCGACATCGCCAGGCATCCCGGTTTGTCCGAAGGGATCGTCTCGCCGGTGACCTGCGTGGTCAGCGCGGCGGCCTCGCGCAGCATCGAGGCGGCGAGCGTGACGTTGAACCCCGCCCACGCCGCCGTCGCGCCGATCTCGTCCTGCATCGCGGCGGTGAAGTCCCCGGCGCGGGCCGCCAGCGCGGCGGCGGCGGCGAGCAGCATCGTGCGACGCGCATTCGGTCCGATCGCCGTCCATGCCGGAAACGCCGCCGCAGCGGCCTCGGCGGCGGCATTCGCATCCTTCGCCCGGGCGGCGGCGGCACGCGTCACCGCCATTTCGGTCACGGGGTTGAGCCGCTCGAACGTCTCGCCATCCAGCGCCTGACGCTGCTCGGAACCGATCAACAGGCCGATGTCATGCATCTCTATTCCTTGCCGGTTCAATGGTTTGGAGCGAGGCGGGGAGACCACACCGTCGATCAGAGGTATTATTGACCATACAACCTTAGTGCGTTATTTCCTCAGGTCAATCGAGCGTGGGTTAGAACAGGCGCGACGACGCCCGGTCCATGCTGGAGCCGCAGGAATCGGAGCCCCGCGCCGGCGTGGCCAATCCTGCGGTGGAGGATGTCTGGCGAAAGGTCTCCTGATGCAGGTTCATCAATCATTCGAAACGGCCCTTCATCCGGTCAGGACCCGCAACATGCTGGGACCGCTGATCGAGGCGGTCGGTACCAGTCAGTTTCCCAAGCTGCTGTTCGACTCGATCCAGGACGATGTGGAGTGCGTCCACCTCAGTGCGTTCGCGAGCGAGCAGGGTACCCGCGCGCTGATCCTCGCCGAGAACCAAAGTCCGGCCAGGACCGCAGGTGATCGCGACCGGCGCCACCTCGACACCTATTGGAAACCCGATCGGAGCCTTTATCGGAGCAGGGGGCTCGGCGACGAGCGGCCGGCCGACCTGTTCCTGTTCGAGATCATGCCGAGCGATCTTGGGCGTGGCGATCATTGCGCCGACTGTTACGCAACGATGCGCGTGGGCGCGCGACTGTCGGTCTGCGAGACCCGTGGATCACGGACGCTCCGGCTGAACGTCTATTCGCCTACCTCGTTCGCGCCGCATGAGCTGGATTATCTTAGGGACCATGCCGCACTCTTCATGCCGCTGGTCTGGCGGCACGCGAAGGACTGCATCAAGTCCGCCGAGCCCGGCGACGAACTCGAGGTCCGGCTTAGGAAGGTGGCGCCCGACCTTACGCAACGCGAGAACCAGGTGTGCGCGCTCATCGCGCTCGGTGTCACCTCGGAAGGCATAGCCATCCGTCTGGCGATGCGGCTGAACACGGTGCTGACCTATCGCAAGCGCGCCTACAAGCGCCTCCGGATCAGTTCGCAGAACGAACTGTTCCGCCTCATCTGGTCGCCGCAACCCACATGATCGCGGCATCAGCCCCGGGCGCGCTAAAGGACCTGCCGATGCTCGCGCCGACCGCCGTGCCGTCGCCGGAGCCTGAGCCTGAGGGGAGCGAGACCCGCCATCGTGTCGTCCGCATGCGCCACGAGGCCCGTCGCCGCCGGCTGACGCTGGAGCGGATCGAGCGGCTCACCCCCAACATGCTCAGGCTCCACTTCCATTCGGACGACCTCGGCGACTTCGCCAGCGGCTCGTTCGACGATCACATCAAGCTGTTCATCGGCTCGGGCGACGGCCAGCCCGACGGCCGCCGATGCGCGATTTCACGCCGCGCCGGTTCGATGCCGCCGCGGGCACGATCGCGATCGACTATGCGGTGCACGAGGCAGGCCCGGCGGTCGACTGGGCGCTGGCGGCGGCGACCGGCGACGCGCTGGAGATCGGCGGCCCGCGCGGCTCGACGGTGATGCCCGACGATTTCGACTGGTACCTCCTGATCGGCGACAGCACCGCCCTGCCCGCGATCGGCCGCAGGCTGGAGGAGCTACGCGCAGGCGTGCCGGTGAAAACCGTCGTGCTCGTCGCCGACGCCGCCGATGCGCAGGCGATCGAGACGGGTGCCGAGTGGACGCCGCACTGGATCGTCCGCGTGGAGGGCCAGGATGAAGCGGTCGCGCTGCGCCAGGCGCTGGCCGGACAGCCACTGCCCGCCGGCGACGGCTTCGTCTGGATCGCCGCCGAAGCCGGCGTGGCGCGCGCCGTGCGCGGCCTGATCGTCGACGAGCTGGGCCATCCGCGCGAATGGACCAAGGCGGCGGGCTATTGGCGGCGCGGCGTCGCCGCTGCGCATACCCGGATCGAGGACTGAGCGATGCCCAGCAGCCTGGAAGCGATCACGCCCGCCGGCGCCTATCGCCAGCTGAAGCCCGGCCTGCTCAACCGCGAGGTCTTCCCGCCCCGCGATCCCGCGCGGACCTCGCCCTTCATCGTCCTTGCCGAAGATCTGATCGAGCCGGGCATGGAGTCTTTCGGCATGCATCCGCATCGCGGTTTCGAGACGGTGATGCTCCAGCTGAAGGGCAGCAACGCCTTTGAGGACAGCCTGGGCGACACCGGCGTCACCGGCCCCGGCGATGTCGAGTGGACCTGCGCGGGGCGCGGCATCCTGCATGGCGGTCGGCCGGTCGGCGACGAGAGGCTCCATTCGCTCCAGCTCTGGCTCAACCTGCCCGCCGCGCTGAAGACGGCGCCGCCGGGGATGAGGAACCAGTCGTTCGCCGACACGCCGACGATCCGCAAGGATGGCGTCACCACGACCGTCTATGCCGGACGACACGGCGGCGTCGTCCAGCCGCATCTGAGCCTCTGGCCGCTGACGCTGATCGAGACGAGGCTCGACGCCGGCCGGTCGGTGACGTTCGAGATCGGTGCCGGGACACGCGCCTTCGCCTATGTCGTCGACGGCGCCGCGACGGTTGACGGCGCGCCCGTCGCCGGCGGTCATGTCGCGTGGTTCCGACGCGTCGACGAGGCATCGACCGCGACGCTGACGGCTCAGGGAGGCGCGCATCTGGTCTACTACGCCAGCGTGCCGATCGACGAGCCCGTCGCGTTGGGCGGACCCTTCGTCATGAACAGCGAGGCGGAGATCCAGGCCGCCTATGCCGATCTGAAGGCCGGCCGGATCGGTCGCTGACGGCGCGGCACTAATCGGTCAGGGCCGATCGTTCAGGAAGGCATGGTCTCGGCGTCGAGCCGCAGGCGGACCTCGAACGAGGCCGGCGAGACCAGCATCTCGAAATGCTCGACCATCAGGCCGCCCTCGTCCATGTGCTCGCGCCGGACGCGGATCAGCGGTGCCCCTACCGCGACATCGAGATGCCCGGCGACGAGGGGGCTGGCGAGCTGCGCGCTGATTACCTGCGTGCCGGAATGGAGCCGGTGGCCGGCGCGCGCCAGCAGCTCGTACAACGAGGTGCTGCGCAGCGCCGCCTCGTCGATGTGACGGGCGATAGCCTGGGGGATGAACGTCGTGACGAAGAAGGTCGGCAGCCCGTTCAGCAGCCGGACGCGGACCGCGCGCTGGAAGATGTCGTCGACGGGATGACCGAACGCCGCCTGGATCTCGGGGGGAGCGGTCACGAGGCCGACCTCGACCAGCCGGACCGTCGTCGTGCGGTGGATGTCCGCGATGTGCGCGATCAGATCGGCGACGGGCGCATGCGTCTCGGCCGAGTGCATCCCGCCCGCCACGAACGTGCCCACGCCCTGGCGCCGCTCGATCAGCGCGTCGCGCTCCAGCGACGACAGGGCGGACCGGATCGTCACGCGCGAGACCGCGAACGATCGCGCCAGCTCATCCTCGGCCGGCAGGCTGTCGCCGGCCTTGTACCGCCCGTTGCGAATGCCGTCGCGCAGGACGAGATAGACTTGGTGGTGGAGCGAGGTGCCCTTGACGCGCTCGATCGCCGTCGCGGGCGCCTTTGCTTGTGGCGAGTTCACGGACGCGATGCCGCCGGCCGGCGCTGCTGTCCGGACGTCTTGGGCATGCGGGTCACCGTTGCCGAGCGGCATTGGGATAGGCCCGATGGCATGCCGTGCGACCAACGTACGCGCTCGCGACCGAACCGGGTTCGTTCATCGCCTGGTCGACATGGCGATCCGCGTGCATCCGACATCGTTCAAGCGCCTGATCAGTCGAGGCATCACCCATGGCATGCGTCACCGTCTATCAACCGCACCTCGGCCTTCCAAGCGTATTTGCATCCGCCGATCCTGGCGATCCGCAGCCGTCCTCGCGCTGGCCGTTCGCCAATCCCTAGCCCGGCAGCAATTCGGTGTCGATCTGCGTCTGAATCACGGCGGAATAACGCGCGCCTGCCAGCGCGTTGCCCGGGAACAGCATGTCAACCACGGCGATGAGGTCCGCGGGCATCGGCAGCGTGGCGCTGTGGATGTTACCGTGGGCGTAAGTATCGTCGTGCACCACCCCTGAGAGCAGCCGCGCGCGACTGGCGAGAAGGCGACCAGCGCAATTCCCAGTTCGCGGCAGGCCGTGAGCACCCCCGCCTCCCCCTTGCGCGACATGGGCGAATACTCGCTCTGCACCGCCGCGATCGGGTGCGTGGCACGCGCGCGGCGGATGGTGGCGGCACCCATCTCGCTCAGGCCGATCGCACCGATCTTGCCCGCGTCCTTTGCGCGCACGAGCGCGCCGGCTGACTCCTTCACCGGCACGCGCCTGTCGAGCCGGTAGAGATGATAGAAGTCGATATGATCGGTGCCGAGCCGCGCCATCGCGCGGTCGAGCGTGCCCGCGATCGCCGCCGGGCTGCCATCGAGACCGCGCGTGCCGTCGATCATGTCGAGCACGCATTTCGAGGCCAGCGTGAATTCGGACCGGCGATGCATCACCGCCCGGCCCCGCAGCCGCTCGTTCTCCCCACCGCCATACAGCGCCGCGGTGTCGAGCAGCGTGCAGCCGTGATCCGGGGAGCGCTGGCCGAGGTGCGCGCCGCGGCCGAGCAGGTGAAGGGGCGGGTCGAGGCGGCACTGCCCGCCGACTTCCCGGAGGCGCTGCACACGAGCGTGCAGGCGGCGATCGTCACGCGCCTGGCGCGGCTGGACACGGCCGAGGTCTAGCCGGACGGCGCCACGCTTCCCCGGACGCCGCCAGCACGTCGCCGAGCAGCGCGACCGGGTCGACCCCGATCGCCAGCGCCACCGCGACGTACTCGTCGACGCCCGGCATGCGCTCGCCGGTCTCCATCCTCGACACGTACGCCTGCTGCCAGCCGAGCCGCTCCGCCAGGTCGACTTGTCGCAGCTTCGCCGCCCGGCGCGCATCCGCCAGAGCCGCCACGAGGCGGGCGTGCAGGTCGGGCGGGGCAGGGGAAGCGGGCACGCCGGATACCTAGGCCGGATCGACATTCATCGTAGCCAGATCATGGCGGCGGCGAGGTGTACAAAGCCGGTGAAGTGGATGGTACGCCGGTCGTAGCGGGTGGCGAAGCGGCGGAAGTGCTTCATGCGGCCAAAGCATCGCTCGATCTGGTTGCGATGCTTGTAGGCGCGTTCGTCGTGCGGGATCGGAACGTCGCGGTTACGCTTGGACGGGATCACCGCTTTGGCACTCATGGCCGCGATCCGAGCGCGTAAGTCATTGCCGTCATACGCCTTGTCGACAAGCACTGCCTTGGCCTGCTGACCTTCGAGCAGGCCGGGAGCGGCCGCGATGTCGCTGGCCTGCCCCGCCGTGATCCGGAACCGTAACGGCCGACCGAACGTGTCGGCAAGCATGTGGATCCTGGTCGTCAGTCCGCCGCGGGAACGCTCCAGCGACTGATCCCTGGTCCCCCTTTTCCGCTCGCCGCCTGCTGATGCGCGCGGACGATGGTGCTGTCGAGCATCAGACAGGTGTTGTCGCGGTCGGCAGTGGGAGCGTCGAACACCTTCTCCCACACGCCGGCATGGCACCAGCGGCTGAAGCGGCGATGCACCGTCTTCCACTTGCCGTACCGCTCCGGCAGATGCTGCCAGTGCGCGCCCGACCGCAACACCCACAGACATCCGTCCACGAACAAGCGGTTGTCCTGTCCGCTCCGTCCCGGATCAGACACCTTGCCGGGCAGTAGCGGCGCGGTCCTTGCCCACTGCGCCTCACTCAACTCGTACCGCTTGATCTCCGTAGTCCGCTCCGTGCCTCAACACGGAACCTCATGAACCAGACATCCAACGCGTTTGGGAATCCTGAATGTCGATCCGTCCTAGGAAGAAACGAGGATTAAGTTGTCTCATCGTACTCATCTTCTTATCAGCCCGATATGCGGTCCTGATCGGCTTGGCCACCTCCCTTCCGGATCGCTCATGTGCAGAGACAGAGAGCAGCATCCGTTCCTCGATAACCATTTGCACGTCGAGAAATCCTCGGCTAAGCTTCATAATGCTCTCCGGAGTATATCCCTCCTGCCCTAATCGCTCGGTACACCGCACTAGGGAACGCAGGTGCGCTTTGATCAGCAGCAGGTGGTCAATGACTGTCCTAAGTTCCTTGCCGGTAGCGCCCATATCCACTCTCACTTGCGCAGGTCCGTCGAACATCGCGTCGCCGCAGGCGTCATTTGGCCCAGCGAACGGCTGCAAGCCACCTTTCCGACCCACCTTGATGAACGTCCGCTGTTGGGGAACCGAAAACTGGCCGTGAATGACCGAGACTGGGTCGAAGCAACGATCCAGCGCTGGGTGCGACGGTGTTTGCCAAGACTTTACCGAACGACGAGTAGACCTCCTGCATGACAACGGACGCTATCCGGGTGACCATGCCTCGCCATATGACATGAACCGGCTGGCCGACTTCTATCGCGACGCTGCCCATCGATCCTCCGGATCGATCTTGATCGGCGATCCGATCAGCGCCGGACCAATGCGGTTGCTAGCCATACACTCGATCGAGCTAAACCTTTCGGCCTATCTCCTGCTGCAAGGTTCATCCTGGCCCGCGATCCGCAAGATGGGCCACGATTTAACAGCGCGTCTCGAATGCGCGACGGGAAAAGGGTTGGTGCTCCGGGAACGAACTTCGGCCCACATCCGCGCGATCGCGCGCGACCGCGAGTACCTTGTCGCCAGATATGGACCCGATTGTCTCTCGACCGCTTCACAACTGAATAGGCTGCTTGCGACGCTTGAGGAGCTCGCGCGAAAGGTGTCGCGGGCAGTGGCATGTACTCCGCCTTCGCAGCCGATCCCTCATCAGTGCTCCGGCTCCGCTGAAGGCGGAGAAAGGACCGGCTCACTTACATGAACGAGCGGCCGGCTCCGGGTAAGCACTGGACGGCATCAAGTGGCCGGGTATGGGTCCACGATACGCGATAAGACCATGAGGCGCCCGAGGCACGCGACGTTCCCGTTCGGAAATACTCACCTGTTCGCCGCAATTGGGATTGGCGGGGCCGCGGTATCGGCACTAGGAACGTCTCATGTTCCGGGTCGGCAAGACGCGCATCCAGAAGGTCTTCGAGATGGACCTGAACGGGATGATGTTCGAGCAGCTCCTGCCGGATCTCGATCCCGCCGACCTGCGCGCGCATCCTGACTGGGTGCCGGCCGGAACCGGTGATGACGAAGGCCATGCCCTGCTGAGCATCCACAGCTGGCTGATCCACCACGACGGCAGAACCATCCTCGTTGACACCGGTGCCGGCAACGACAAGGCCAGGCCCGACCAGCCTATCCTGGACCACCTTGGCAGTCCGTTCCTAGAGCGGCTGCGGCAGGCGGGGGTCGGCCCCGGGCAGGTCGACGCCATCCTCCACACCCATATCCATTCGGACCATGTTGGCTGGGACACACGGCTGGAGGGTGACCGCTCGGTGCCGACCTTCCCCAACGCCACGGTCATCTGCTCGGGACTGGAATGGCGCTACGGCGCTGCGCTTGCCGATGACGATGCGGATGGCATCGCGGCGGCCCGGCGACAGGCGGGCCTGGGCGAGCCGGTCCGCACGCCTGTATCCGGCACCTTCGCCGACAGCATGCGGCCGCTGGAGCCTGCCGGCAAGGTCTGGCTGATCGACGTCGACGGCAGCGAGGTGCTACCCGGCATCCGCTTTATCCCGACGCCCGGCCACAGCATCGATCACGCTTCTATCGAGATCGAATCCGACGGCGAGGTCGCCTTGTTCGGCGGCGACGTCCTCCATCATCCCCTCGAGATCCACGACACCGACCTCGTTTCCTGCTTCTGCGAGTTTCCCGGCGCCGTCGGTCGCTCGCGTCGTGCTCTCCTGAAGCGCGCTGTCGAGCGGCGAGCGACAGTCTTCAGCAGTCATTTCCCGCTCAGCTCCGCGGGCCGAATCGTTCGTGAGGGCGATGGCTACGCATGGAATTTCGAGAAGGAGTAAATGCTCTACTGCATCCAGTATCCGTCATTCCGCACAAGGCAGCACGCGGAAGATTAACGAGCAGCCGCTTTCTGGAAGCCTTGATGGTACCGTGAATGACCGGGAATGGGGAACGTATCAGTACGGCAGCTGCCACCGCACCGCTTGGGTCTGAGCACGACACGTGTAGGGCGCTCCACCCCTCTTCGCCGGCTCATAGTTGAGCGTTGGGCTCTTTGCGACGGCGACGGCGTCGAAAGCGAAAGGCGGGTCCGATACAAGAATGCGCGGGGTTCGTGCTACGCCAGTCGGATCGATGCTGAACTCCAGTACCGTTCGTCCTTGCAGAAGTGCTTGGATCAGGTCCGGCGGGTAGTCGTCGGCGGTGATGTTCGAGGAAGCGAACTTCACCGCCGGGGCGGCAACGCTGCACATGTCGGGCGCCAACCCGTACTCGCGGGCAAGGTCGCTCACAGCCGCAGCATCACCCTGCTCGCTTCGAACGCCGATCAGACGTAGCGCCAGGGCGAGGGTGCGCGGGTCTTGAGAGCCGGAGTGTGCCCGGACCACTGCGAGCGCTTGATCGAGCAGTTGCGTGCGAAGCGCGCTAGGGGCTTGGGAGAAGGCAGTTGCCCCGCTCACGAGCGTGTAGAGGGTGTCGAGCGAGACGGCGTTGTCCTTGCCAGCCTGTTCCAACAGCATTTGGAAGTCGGCCTGCGCGGCGGCGACGGACTTGTTCTGCGCTGCGACGTCCAGCGACGTCGCTGAAATCGTGCTCAGGAGGACGAGGTCGGGTGGGCCGCCGTTCGAAGCGATAGTATCGGCAATCCGATGCGACAGCGCCGCAGCTCGTGTCCGCGCTTCCTGATCGCCGAAGCCGCCCGCGACCGTGGCCGATAGAATGCGCAGCAGCACCGGGAGCAGCATGACCGACTTCGACCCGTACCGACGCTCGCGCTCGGCAAGGGCGCTGGCCAATGACGCTGCGTCGGTTTCATCGCCCGTTTCGAGCAGGGGGTAGGCACCCCGACCGGTACTCCAGCTCAGGACTTGGTCGTCCAGGTTCGCCTTGACTTGGTAGTCGGCGGCCGGAGCGGTGCGACACTTGAGGACGGTCGCCGTGGCCTGCCCGTCCTGGACTTTATAATCCGGGTCGCGGGCAACGGCATTTAGGAATGGCGCGGCGATGCCGGGGCGACTTGCCCAGACGAGCGAAAATCTTGGCCTTCCGGGCGCTGCCTGCCGCACAAACTGAACGGCAACGCTGTCCTCCGGCCTGACCCCTGAGAAGCCGCAAACCGGGACGTCGGCGGCCAGCACATCCTGACCCGTGCTGAGGCCGCGGTTAAGCCGGTCCACCGTGAGCAGCGCGATGAGCCGTTCGCGCTCGCCCGTCCTGCCCGCCGCGACCAACATGTCGGAAGCCACTCGTGCTGCGGCGGCCTGCTCCGCGCCGGCAAGCGGCGCCTCGGCCCAGGCGCGGCCCAGCGACGCCCGCGATGCGTCGTCGTGGCCTCCGAGCGCCTCGGCGCGCGCACGCTGGAGATCGACCTCCCAAGCTTGCCTCGGCAGCGGCTGCGCGCCCTGCAGTGAGGCGGCTGCCTCGTCGGGGCTGTCCATCATGCGCAGACGCGCGTAGCCGAGGACAGCGCTGAAGCGATCACCAACGGGAGCGTCGCGGTTGTCGCGTACCATTTGGTAGCCCTGTTCCGCCTCCTTCAACTGGCCCGCCTCTTCTCGCGCCGTCGCGAGCAGGAGGTGATAGTGAGCTAGGCCCCGCAGCTTGGTATCGGAGGTGAGCCTTGTCAGCAGCGTAATCGCGCTTGCCGGCGATCCATTGACCGATATGACCTCCGCAAGGAGGCGGTCAAGCAGAGGGTCAGGTCCTGCCTTGTCGGTCCGCGGCAGTCTTTGCTGCACCAATGTATTCAGCTCGATCTCGGCGCGTCGATAATCGTGCGCCATCAGGGCTCGCTCGACCGCGAACCCATCGCCGGCCGGCACGGGCGGAGCGGCAAGCGCGATTGAACACGTCCCGGCAATCAGGATCCCCGTGCAGGTCGCCCTTAGCTTCACCGTCATAGCTCTCTCCCTCTGGAGTACATTCCCGAGGTGGGGTCGAGCGTCAAGCCGCCCAAGTTTTCCCCCGCGGCGATGGCGGGCTGGAGGAGAGAAGCGGTTGGATCGCTCCACTATGGCGCGCGCCCGCGCGCACGACTTGCGCAATAATTGAATTAGTTCGCCACACCCGCACCGTACGTAGTTGATGGTCGACCTTTGAAGCGGGTCCAAGGCTGACATGAACCAATGTCGGGTTCTGGTATGCGGCGAGGCGGGCCTGAAGGTCCACTTTCGGGTCGAAGCGATCAAGGCTGGCCGGATGCGTTGCCGACGATATCGGTCACCGCAATGTTGGCAAGATAGCGTTCGGCTTCGGCCCAGTCATCCCGATCACCCGAAAACCCGATGTACCCGTCTGGTCGCACGATCAGGAGACAGTCGGGATCACCAGGTGCTCGGGGCGCTGGCTCTAGGAAACCACCAAAGCGGCTCGCAAAGGCGGTCGCCTGCTCTACGTTGGCGGCAAACAGCGCCCATCGCGGCGCCGGTCCGGACCCGGGCGGCGCACCGCTATAGAACTTCGGGTCGAGCCGCCGCCCGGCACGTTTGCCCTCCGACAGGGAGCTGCTTGCGTAATGGATGTCGATCTCGCTCATCGTCGTCGCCATCCGATGCTGGACGGCGTGAAGACCGAGCATCATGCGGAGAGCCAAGTTTCGCGCAGCAAGGGCGATGGGGCTAGAGAGCGTCGCCATGTCGGTCATCAGCTTCGCATTGCGCAGCACTCCGTCGCCGACCTTGCTGCGTTCCTCGCTATAGCTGTCGAGTAGAATGTCGCGTGCCTCGCCGCGGACGACCAGCGCCAGCTTCCACGCAAGGTTGAAGGCGTCCTGCATTCCGGTGTTCATGCCTTGCCCGCCCGCCGGGCTGTGGACGTGGGCAGAGTCACCGGCGAGGAACACGCGGCCCACGCGGTAGTCCGCGACCTTCCGCTCGTTGATGCGGAAGTTGGCGAGCCAGACGGGATCGGTCGCTCGGAAGCCCCCGCCGGCGCGTTCCTCGATCAGTCTTTGCACGTCATCGAGGGTCGGCTGTGATCGTTGCTGCGCAGAATCGACCTTGCCGACCGCCGCGACGATGCGCGCGCGACCGCTGGGCATGGGGAACACCGCGAAGGGTCCGTCGTCGTGAAGATAGGGCGCGATCTCGTCCGCGGGCGGCTTGCCCTCGCCTTCCAGGCGGACGTCGGCGAGGATCCAATCGCCACCCTCTGCCGAACCATCGAACGGTAGTCCGAGACCATGCCGGACTGCGCTGTGCGCGCCGTCGCAGCCGATCAGCCAGGGCGTGTCGACCGTCTCCTCCCGCCCATCAGCATGGCGGAGCGTCGCTAGCACGCCGCTCGGGGTCTGCGCGAACCCAGTCAGCGCGACTTCACGCTCGACCGCCCCGCCCAGCGCAATGAGGTGGTCGTGGAGAAGTCGTTCGGTATCGCACTGGGGAATCATCAGCGCGAAGTTGTAGGGGCTCGAAATATCGTCGAAGCCGGTGCGGCCCAAGACCGAAGCGCCGCTGCGGATCGCCGCGCGGTGAGCTTGGAGGCCGGCGTCGAGAAAGGCCCCTGTGCAACCCATCCGGTCGATCAGCTCCAGCGTGCGGCTCCAGACCACCAAGGCCTTGGACGTGCGGCTCGGCTCCGGGCTCTGGTCAACCAGCCGAACGGGGACGCCGTATCGCATCAGTTCGGCGGCCATGGTGAGGCCCACCGGGCCCGCGCCGATGATCAGGATTGGGTGCATGCGCTGCCTGTCCCTTCGCCGAAGTTCGTCGGCATCCTAGCGCTACGATGTCGGCGGCACATCGGTCGCGTTCGACGAGTCTCTTCGCACGGCCGATCAGATCTGACAGCGAAGGGGAGTGGGCTCATACACACATGAACCAACGGCCGCTTTTGGGAAATCGATCGAGAGAGGTCCAGGGACTGCATGGAGTCCTCGCTGCCGGAAGCAGTCGGGCTGCACACGCGGATAAGTGGCCGCTCGTTCAGATCGCGTCAGCTGGTTTTGTAAACTTGGCTTGTGGAAAAGAACTCGTCCAAGCTCCGACCGCCGCCGGCGTTTCGACCAGCCACCGAGCAACGATGCACTCGAAACCAGCGTCTGCCTCAATTGCCGTGAACAACACGCACCGGTAAACCAATGTAGCAGGCAAGAGGGAAGGGCGCGATGACGGGTAGCCGACCCGTTCGCCACACGATCGAGCCATCTACCGATCGAGGTCTGATCCGAATGGCCCATCGCTCACCTTCCCGTCACAGGTTCCTTGTCGAAGCCGCGCGCGGTTAGGGAAAGGCTGCGGCCATACCTAGTCGCAACACCTTCAGCGATGCGATGTCGGGATGGGTCATGACAGTCGGGCGTTTGACCAATCCCGAACGATCAATTTCAATATCAGCTTGGGCGATTTCATTCTCCGATCTTCAACGCAGGCGAACGCACATAGTTGATGCAAATCCGGCGGGCCGAACCATCATGATCCAGTGGCGCAAGCAAGCGTCGGCCTGATCGTAATCGCGACGGGGCTTTAGGAAGGGGATTATGATGGGCTCGAGGATATCCTTGGCGCTGTCGTGCTGCGCGATCGCATTGATCGCCGGGAATGCACAGGCGCAGACCGCCACGCCGGCGCCGCCTGCCCAGACTGCTACTCCAGCGGCTCAACCACCCGCCAGCGAGCTGCAGAGCACGACCGCCGGAACGCCCACTGCCCAAGGACAGCCGCCAGCCGAAAACACGGCACCGCCCCCTACAGAGACGCAGCGTACGACAGTGGAGACCGCCGCTACTGCCCGACCTGATAGCGGCGACATCGTGGTCACGGCGCGCAGACGGTCCGAGAGCATCCAGAAGGTGCCGATCTCGATCATAGCGGTCACCGGTGCCACGCTCCGCAACCAGGGTGTCCAGGACCTGAAGCAATTCTCGTCGTTCGCGCCCGGCGTCAGCATCAACAACGGTCGCGCCGACGGCGGAGGCACGACGGCGCAGATATTCATCCGCGGCGTCGGCCAGAACGACTTCCTCATCCCCAACGAACCCGGCGTCGGCCTGTACGTGGACGACGTTTATGTCGCCAGCTCGAGCGGCGCCCTCAACAGCCTGGGCGACGTCCAGTCGATCGAGGTCCTGCGCGGCCCGCAGGGAACGCTCTACGGCAAGAACACCATCGGCGGCGCGATCCGCATCACCACTGTGAAGCCCGATCTCGACAAGTTCAGCGGTAGCGCGTCGATAGCGGGCGGGTCGTACAACCGGATCGACATCTCGGCAGGGGTAAATATTCCACTCGCGAGTACCATCGCCCTGCGCGTTTCCGGCATCAGTCGGCACACCGACGATCTGCAGAAACGCTACCTGGGCAAGGACGGCGATGGTCAAGGCGACATCAACCAGGATGCTGGTCGCGCCGTGCTGCTGTGGAAGCCATCGAGCGACTTCGATCTGACGATCTCGGGCGACTATACCCGTATACGCCAGCACCAGGCCTATGGAGGCAACATCGGCTACGTTCCGGGAGGGAGCCCGCTCGTCGACGCGCTCAACAACGAATATTATCCGAAGATCAACGCCTCGCTCGGGCTTGCGGCCGACTCGCGGTTCGACTCCCGGTGGGCGACGGCTCCCGACGCCGTCGGCGCGACCGGACCCAACTCCGATCACTACGACATCTGGGGCGTGTCGGCGATCGCCAACCTTCGCCTGACTTCGGACATATCGCTGAAGTCGATTACCGCGTTCAGGAGGGTCAAGGGCTTTGCCGGGCGCGATGGCGATAGTTCGCCCTATCCGCTTCTCGAGACGGTCAGCTATGACAACAACAAGCAATTCTCTCAGGAACTCCAACTCAGCGGTTCGTCGTTCGGCGACCGCTTCAAGTGGACGACGGGTCTCTACTACATGCATCAGGATCTGGAAAACCGGATTGTCGCAAACTTGTGGACGGGTTTGGTCACGACCTCGATCCCGATCGACTTCGACGCTCGCTCGCTCAGCCAGCTCAGTGGCAACACCTACGCCGCATTCGGCCAAGGGACGTTCGACATCACACCGCGGCTTCATCTCACCGGCGGCCTGCGCTACAATCGGGAAGAGCGCAATTTCCACAATGACTGGTATTTTCTCGTCCAGCCGCGCTCGTACACCTGCCCCGGGATCGATGTCACCGGCAGTTTTATCAAGTGCGAGTCGACGGACAACGTCGTAACCCCGGCGGCATCGCTATCCTACGACCTCACCTCGGACAAACTGGTGTATGCCTCCTACTCCGACGGCTTCAAGGTTGGTGGATGGACGCCCCGCCTGTTCAGTCAGCAGTCGTTGCGCCGCTACCTTCCCGAGCGTCTGAAAGCGTATGAGCTCGGCCTGAAGACAAGCTGGTTCGCTCGCCGCCTCACCTTCAACGTGGACGTATTCCAAAGCGACTACACCAATCTCCAGCTGACGACCATCCAGGCGGACAGCACCGGCGCGCCCCAGCCGACCGTGCAGAATGCCGGCGCGGCCCGTATCCGCGGAGTCGAGTCCGACCTCGCCATCCGGCTCGACAGTGGCACCCGCCTTCAGGGCGGTCTCAGCTACCTCGACGGCGAATACCGCAGGCTCGACCCGGGAGTCTCCTTTCCCCTGAGTGCCAAACTGCCCGAAACGCCCAAGCTGTCGCTCAGCGGCTCGATCGATCAGACATTCGAGCTGACGCGCGGCGACAAGATCATCGCCCGTCTCGACGCATCTTACAGGTCGAAGACCTACAAGGAAGCGAACAACGTCGAGGCCGTGGCCCAGCGGCCATACGCACTGCTCAACGGCCGTGTCTCCTACACGTTGCCGAACGACAACGTGACATTCGCCGCGTACGTGACCAACCTTACAGATAAACGCTACCTCGTAAGCGGTATCGACGTCGCGAGCACGTTCTCGCTCTACGAGGCCTATTATGGCCGGCCCCGCGAGTTCGGCGGCGAGATTTCCATCCGGTTCTGACGGTCGCTTGATGGTGCAGAGAGAAACCTTGTCGATCAACGCCACGCTTCCGCCGTCACCGTCGCTGGTGACGGGCTGGATGACCGCCAGTGATGGCGCGCGCATGCCTTACCGGATGAAAGGTGACGGTCCCGCGCTCATCATGGTGCCGGGCTGGTCACAGTCAGGAGCGATGTTCCAGCATCAGCTCGACCACCTTTCCGACCGCTGGACCGTCATCGTCCCCGATATCCGCGGCCACGGCGAGGCGCCGGAACCGGACGGAGGTCTTCGTATGGCACGGCTCGCGCGCGATCTTCATGAGCTCATGGCGCATCTGAGCCTCGGCTCGGCCAATCTGCTGGGCTGGTCGATGGGAGCTTCGGTCCTGTGGGCATTCATCGACCTGTTCGGCACCGATGCGATTGACCGTCTGATCCTGGTCGACCAGCCTTCCATGCTGCTCGCGCTTCCCGGCATGGACGAGGAGGAGATCGCCGATGCCGGAGCGATCTTCCCGGTCGATCAGCTCTATCAGCTCTACGCTGCCCTGCGCGGTCCGGACGGCGATGCTACGCGCGCCGGGTTCGTTGCGGGCATGGTGACCAAATCGATCTCGCCGGTGCTGTACGACTGGATCCTCGACGAAAACGCGAAGACCTCGCCCAAGCTGGTGGCGGAACTGCTCCTCAGTCACTGCACGAACGACTGGCGCGGCGTGCTTGCCAGGATCGACCGGCCGACGCTGGTGATCGGCGGCAGCGTCAGCCACGTTCCGCCGCGATCGCAGCGGTTTATCCACTCGCGCATAGCCGGCTCGACCTACCACGAGTTCGACGCTGAGCACGGCGGAGCCCATTTCCCGTTCCTGGAGGCACCCGACGCCTTCAACGATGTCGTCGCCGCGTTTCTCTCGGCGAAATGACGCCGTCATGACCATCGCTGCTGGCCGCACGTCGCCGACCACACGCCATTCTGCCGGCGCTTGCGTCGATACCGGAGAACAATCGTGACCGTTCGCGGACCAGTCAGCAGCGAGCGTCTTGCCGGCCGAGTCTGCGTCGTCTTTGGGGGTGGGGCGCCGAACGATGGCATGAGCGTGGGTCAGGCCGCGGCGCTTGCCTACGCCGCGGCGGGCGCGGAGGTCGTGATCGTCGACGTTCATGCAGAGAACGGCCGCCGAACGGCCGATCTGATCGCCAACGCGATGGTGGTCGAGGCGGACGTCACGGACGAGGCGACGGTCGAGCAGGCCATCCGTGCGACGCTCGCCCGACATGGTCGACTGGACGTCCTCCACAACAACGTCGGGGTTCCGATAGCCGGCGACTTCGATACGCTCTCGCACGAGCACTGGACCAGGGGCATGGCGCTCAACTGCATCGGTGCGGCACTGACGACCCGCCACGCCGTTCCGCATCTGATCGAGGCACGGGGCGTGATCGTGAACGTCTCCAGTATCGCGGCGATACGGCATACGGGTATGAACTATGCGATCTACAACGCTTCCAAGGCGGCGCTCGACCAGATGACCGTCGCGGTGGCACTGGAATATGCATCGCGCGGCGTCCGCGCCAACGCGATCCTGCCGGGGCTTCTCGACACCGACATGGGCCGGTCGCTCGCCGACCCGGACGATCTGTCGGCGCGCAGCCGGCGCAGTCCGACGGGGGAGCAGGGCGACGTCTGGGATGTCGCGCATGCGGCGGTCTTCCTCGCATCCGACGAGGCACGCTACATCAACGGGCACCTGCTGGTGGTCGATGGCGGTCTTTCCCGACGCTGCTGATCTTCAGGCGATCGTCTCCAGTCGGTTGCCGATCAGCAGCGCGCGTTGCTCGATCTTCTCGATGCCGGCCTTGAGCAGGTCATTGATCATGCGCACGCGAACCTGGCTAAGACGATCCAGCACTGCCGTGACGCTGATGACCGCGATCCCCTGCCCGGATGGACCACGGATCGGACGTGCGACGGCGCCCATGCCCGCGACCACCTGCCCGGCATAGTGCGCGTATCCTTGATGCCGCGCCGCATCGACGTGCTCGAAGATGTCATCCGGGCGCACCGAATGGAATTTGGATATCTCCACGGCGTTGTACTGGATCGAATGCCTGACCTCGGCATCGGTCATGGTTGCCAGCATGGCGACGCCGCCCGCGCTGACGCCGAGCGGCACGCTCTCGCCCACCGTCAGCGTCTGCGCCTTGATGGGATAGCTGCCCGTCGCGCAGTCGATACAGACCGACTCGTGGCGGTTCCGCACCGAGAGGAAGACCGTGTCCCCCGTTTCCTTGGCGATCTCGGCGACGATCTCGCGGGCATGGGCGAGGACCGAGAAGCGCCGAGCGGCGATCGCCCCCAGGTTGAACAGGTATACTCCGAGTCGGAAGCGGCGGCTCTCCGTGTCGCGATCGACAAGGCCGATACGCCCCAACGATACCAGTGCGCGGTAAGCCGTCGCCTTGTCAAATCCCGTGGCCGTGGCGATCTCGCCCGATGTCATTCCGTGTTCGGACCCGCGCTCGAACGCGCGCAGGATGTCGCCGACGCGCTCGATCGTCTTGGATCCGCCTTCCATCCGCCTCTCCCGCCGTTTCGATTAGTGAACTCGGCGTGCAGATATTTGTCGAAAGATGGCGGCAGGGCAAGATGGCTGTTCGCCGTTGCACGCCATTCATCCAATCGGGAAGCCGATGACGGAGGAGAATGGCGTGGAACATCGATGCGCCGTGGGGATGCGCACGGTCGTGCATCCCGGTGCGCCGCTACCGGCCCGGGCACAGGCTGTCGAGGTGGAGGTTTCATCGTCCATGCGGTTGGTCGTGCCGCCGGGACGCGACCTGTTCGACGTGGTTCATGAAAGGCTTCAGGCTGTCCGCGCCGACGGCGGCTCGTTCACGCTGGGGGAAGGCACGGTCGATCGCCTCAGCGTGATGACGGGCGGTGCCGGGCGCGATGGACTGCCGATGGGCTTCCACGGTCCCCGTGCGATGGACGGCCCCCTCACCGTCGTCGCGGGAGCCGCCGGCTCCGGTATCGATGAAAGGGGCGAACGCTTCACTCACTGCCACGCCGCCTTTCGCGACAGCTGCAGACGCCTCGTCGGAGGACACCTGATTCCGGGCGAGACGATCGCGGGAACAAGCGGCATCGTCGTCGAATTGACCGCACTCAACGGTGGACGGTTCCGCCGTCGGTTCGACCCCGAAACGCTGTTCAGCATCTTCCATCCGGAGCGGGCATGAGCGCGATCCTGCTGAAGCTGCAGCCCAACCAGGATATGACCGAAGGGCTTGAAGCGGCGATAGCCGCCGTAGGCATGCGTCATGCGCGCGTCGTGGCCGCTGTCGGCAGTCTCGTCGAGGGTGTGATCCATCGCGGAGCCGGGGTCGAGATCGTCGAGGGACCAGCGGTCGAGATCGCGGCGCTCAGTGGCGAAGTGCATGTTGATGGAACGTCGAGGCTCCACGGCTTCATGATCCGCCAGAACGCGGAGGTCGTGGAAGGCGAGCTGATGCGCGGGTGCAACGCGGTCGGCGTGACGTTCGAGCTGTTGCTGGAAGCGAGCGGCGAGCGATGCTGAAGGCGAACCTCATCCTGTCCTTGCGTGACGTGGTCGGTCGCTCGCAGGTTCTCGTGACCAGCCGTGGCACCAGACGCTATTGGCAGGGCTATCGCACGGAGCCAGGTCACGGTTCGACGCGGTCCGGCATGTTGGCCGTCGTCAGGCCGGGCACGCTTGTCGAACTCTGGCGTGTTCTCCGGGTGCTGGTGGCGCAGGAAGTCGCGATCATCGTCCAGGCGGCGAATACCGGGCTGACGGGAGGGTCGACGCCCGACGACCGCATCGATCGTCCCGTCGTCATCATCAACACGATGCGGCTGCAGGGCATCCATCTCGTGGCGGGCGGCACCCAGGTGATCTGTCTTCCCGGCGCGACCCTCCATCGGCTGGAAAAGGTGGTGCGGGCCGTCGGGCGCGAGCCGCATTCCGTAATCGGCTCGTCATGCTTCGGTGCGTCGGTGATCGGCGGCGTGTGCAACAGTTCAGGAGGGGCGCTGGTCCGTCGCGGGCCGGCCTACACCGAGGCGGCGCTGTTCGCGCGGATCGAGGCGGATGGCACACTCCGGCTCGTGAACCGTCTTGGCGTCGATCTGGGCGACGATCCCGAGACGATGCTGGCCCGTCTCGAACAGGGAGACCTCGTCGAAGGCACCGAAATCCTGCCGGCTTCCGACCCGGACTACCACGATCACGTACGCGCGATCGACGAAGCCACCCCGGCCCGGTTCAACGCCGATCCGCGCCGGTTGCACGACGCGTCGGGAAGCGCGGGCCGGCTGGTGGTGTTCGCCGTGCGGCTTGACACCTTTTTCCGAGAGGAAGCGGGCGCGACCTTCTATCTCGGCACCAACGACCCGGGCGAACTCACCGATCTGCGGCGCCGGCTGCTTTCGGCTGGCCAGGATCTTCCCGTGTCGGCCGAATACCTCCACCGCGACGCGTTCGACATCGCCGATCGCTATGGCCGAGACACCTTCATTGCCATCCGACTGCTCGGCACCGACCGGTTGCCGCTTCTGTTCGCGCTGAAGGCAAGGGTCGACGGGTTCGGGGCGGCCATCGGCCTCGCGGACCTGTCCGAGCGTATCCTGCAGCGCATCGGCAGGCTGCTTCCGGACCATCTGCCCGCACGGCTGCGTCAATGGCGCGCGCGCTTCGAGCACCATCTCATCCTGACCATCGGCGCGGACTCCCTCGCACCGACGCGGGACATGCTCGCGGAAATGCTGCCCTCGGCAAGCGGCGATCTGTTCGAGTGTACCGCGGACGAAGCGTCCAGAGCGTCTCTTCACCGCTTCGTGACCGCCGGCGCAGCCGTCCGATACCGCGCGGTTCACCGCAAGACGACCTCAGGCATCGTGGCGCTCGACGTGGCGCTGCCGCGTAACGCTGCCGATTGGTTCGCCGCCTTGCCCGAGACGCTTGATGACGAGGTCGTCGCCGTGCTGCGCTACGGTCACTTCCTCTGTCATGTGTTCCATCGGGACTATATCATCCGCCGGTCCGCCGAAGCCTCGGCGATCAAGGCAGAACTTGTGCGCAGGCTGGACGAGGAAGGCGCCGAGTATCCCGCTGAGCATAATGTCGGACGCCAGTATCGGGCCAAGCCGGCGCTCGCCGCTTTCTACAAGGCGCTTGATCCGACCAATCGGCTCAATCCCGGCATCGGCATGACCCCGACGGGTCCATCCTGGGGCGAGCAGACCATGAAACAGGAGGAATCGCATGACTGATGCCGCCATCGTCGGCTGGGCGCATACGCCGTTCGGCAAGCTCGCGGCGCCCGACGTCGAGCATCTCATCGCTTCGGTGACCGGGCCAGCGCTCGATCATGCCGGCGTTCCGGCCGACATGGTCGACGGTATATTCGTCGGCACCTTCAATCAGGGTTTCTCGAAGCAGGGTTTCGAAGGTGCGCAGGTTTCGCTGGCGATCCCGGAACTGGCCCATGTGCCGGCGGTCCGGGTCGAGAACGCCTGCGCGACCGGGTCGGCGGCCATCCACGCCGCGCTGGACTTCCTTGATGCCGGGCGCGGACGCGTCGCGCTGGTCGTCGGTGCGGAGAAGATGACCGCAGTGCCGACGGCCGTGGCGAGCGACATCCTGCTGAGCGCCAGCTATCGTCCGGAGGAGGCAGACGTCGACGGCGGCTTCGCCGGGCTCTTCGGCCGCATCGCCGCCAACTATTTTCAACGCTATGGCGATCGTAGCGAGGAATTGGCGATGATCGCCGCCAAGAACCATGCGAACGGCGTCGCCAACCCCTATGCCCAGATGCGCAAGGATCTCGGCTTCGAGTTCTGCAACGCGGTTTCCGAGCGCAATCCGTTCGTGGCGGCACCGCTGCGTCGGACCGACTGCTCGCTGATCTCGGACGGCGCCGCGGCGATGGTGATCGCGACGCGGGAGGTCGCGGAGGGTCTTGACCGCGCCATCGGCTTCCGGGCGCGCGTTCAGGTGAACGACCACCTTCCCTTGTCGCGTCGCGATCCCACTGCGTTCGAAGGCGGAAGGAGAGCGTGGCGTTCGGCACTCGAAACGGCCGGCGTATCGCTGGACGATCTGGATTTCGTCGAGACGCATGACTGCTTCACGATCGCCGAGCTGATCGAATACGAGGCGATGGGGCTGACCCCACCCGGCGAAGGGTATCGCGTGGTGCGCGAGGGCTGGGCTCGCAAGGACGGTCGTCTGCCGATCAATCCGTCCGGCGGCCTGAAGGCGAAAGGCCACCCGATCGGCGCGACGGGGGTATCGCAGCACGTCATGGCGTGCCTCCAGCTGACGGGGCAGGCTGGCGACATGCAGCTCGGCGATCCGTCGCTCGCCGGTGTCTTCAACATGGGCGGCGCGGCCGTCGCGAACTATGTCTCCATCCTGGAACGGCGGTGATGAGGCGCTCGTCGCAGCGGGTGATGAATCTCGCTCACATGCTGCGCCAAGCTGCGCGGCGTCATCCCGGTGGCATCGCCTTCGTGCATCGCGATCGGGTGCTGAGCTGGGCCGAGCTCGACGACCGGGTGGACGCCTTCGTCAACGTGCTGGCGGAACGTGGCGTCGCGAAGGGTGATCGCGTGCTCGTCCAATCGCGCAACTCGCATCAGCTCGTCGAGACGATGTTCGCCTGTTTCCGGATCGGCGCGGTGTGGGTGCCGACCAACTTCCGCCAGACGCCCGGCGAGGTTGCATGGCTTGCGCAATCGAGCGGTGCGCAGCTTATGGTGTGTGACGCACACTTCCCCGACCACTCCGCCGCCTGCGCGATCCCTGACGTCATCGCGATCGGGTCCGGTGACGATGCCGATTACGACGGGCTGATCGACAGCCGCCGGGGGCGACCGTTCCGCGACGCCGATGTCGAGCACGATGATCCCTGCTGGTTCTTCTACACCTCGGGGACCACGGGTCGGCCCAAGGCGGCGGTCCTGACCCATGGTCAGATGGCGTTCGTCATCACCAACCATCTTTGCGATCTGATGCCGGCCACCACCGATCGCGACGCGTCTCTGGTCGTGGCGCCGTTGACGCATGGAGCCGGCGTCCATCTGCTGACCCAGGTCGCCCGCGGTGCCAAGACCGTGTTGCCGGGAGGTGACCGTTTCGACGCCGGCGAGGCATGGGCGCTGGTTGAGCGCTGGGGCGTCACGAACATGTTCACGGTTCCCACGATCCTGAAGCTGCTGGTCGAGCATCCTTCCATCGATCAGCACGACCACGGATCGCTGCGGCACGTGATCTACGCTGGTGCACCGATGTACCGTGCCGACCAGAAGCGGGCGCTTGCCGTGCTTGGTCCCGTGCTCGTGCAGTATTTCGGGCTGGGCGAGGTGACCGGTGCGATCACCGTTCTGCGCCCCGAGGACCACCATGCCGAGGACGGCCCAACCATCAAGCCGGCCACCTGCGGCCGCGAACGCACAGGCATGCAGGTGTCGATCCAGAACGTGGAAGGCCGGGAAGTCGGGGCTGGCGAAACAGGTGAGATATGCGTCTGTGGTCCGGCGGTGTTCGCCGGGTATCACGACAATGACGAGGCGAACGCGAAGGCTTTCCGCGATGGCTGGTTCCGAACCGGCGACCTTGGCCATCTAGATGCCGAAGGCGACCTGTTCATCACCGGCCGGGCCTCCGACATGTTCATTTCCGGCGGATCGAACGTCTATCCGCGCGAGATCGAGGAGAAGATCCTGACGCACGAGGCGATCGACGAGGTCGCCGTCGTCGGTATGCCTGATCCGGTCTGGGGCGAGATCGGCGTCGCGGTCTGCGTGCTTCGGCCTGACATCGAACTTACCGATGTCGCGTTGGTGGAGTGGCTCAAAGGGCGGATCGCCTCCTACAAACTTCCCCGGCGGGTGATCTTCTGGGACTCCCTACCAAAATCCGGATACGGCAAGGTCACGAAGGCAGCCGTAAAGCAGGCTCTTGCCGATAGGGGCGGTGCGGATGCCGCTGCATAGTCTTGGTACGATATGTCCGATGGTATCGGACAACAGTTCAACGTGGATCGCACCGTCTGCGGACGTGATCTGCGACGTTGAAGTCGGTACCTTGGCCAGCATCTGAATTGATACCGTTGTCCGGGGAGATGATACCCGCATTATAGGGGATCGTTCTGATATCTTCAATTCACGCTAAGATCAGATCGCCCACAGAAGCCTGTTGCGCTTGCGCTTGCGCAGCGAGCCTGAGTTACCGGTGCGGCGATCGCCGATCTCCAGCGCCGCTGTGCGACTTTGGACCGGATGGTAGCCGCAGTGCAAGTCGCGGGGATGTTTCCTGACGCTGTCAGTACGAAGATGGCATCCTCCCAGCCGGTCGGTCGCCCGGGGTGAACGACGCGACCAGGTCGTAGCGGTCGCCTGGAAAGGTCTGCCGCACATAGGTGATCGGCTCGTCGAGCTGCCACGTCCATCGCTCCACCTGGAGACAGGCGGTTCCCGCCGCGATGCTCAGCGCGCGCGCCACCGCCCGGTCGGCGGCGACCGCGCGGATGCGATGTCGCGCTCCGGTCCAGCCGACATGCGCGAGCAGCCAGTTGCCTGGCGCGACCTCGGCGAACGGCTCGGCGGCGGCGTCGGGCACGGCGGTGAGCGAGATCAGCCGCCATTCGAGCGCGAACGGGGCGTCGCCCTCATCGTGCACTCCCGTCACGAGCAGCGCGGGGGCGGCGAGCGACGCCGTCTCGCCGCCGCGGGCGGGTCGCACCCGATCCGGCCGCCAGCGATGGACGCCGCCACGGTCGGCGATGACCTGCGCCAAGTCGGGCACCGCCAGCACCGCCGACTGGGCGGCGGGCTTGGCGACGAACGATCCTGCCCTGCGCCGCCGCTCGATCAGCCCGGCGCGCGCCAGCGCCTCCAGCGCCTTGCTGACGGTGGCGCGCGAGCAGGCGTAACGGGCGACCAACTCGTGCTCGAACGGGATGCGCATCCCCGGCCGCCACTCGCCCGAGCGGATGCGCTCCTCGATTTCCGAGCGGATGCGCTCGCTCAGCGTCACGCCGTCAGCCGCGCCAGCACCGCGCGATACCGCGCCGCCACCGCGTCGGCCGCGAGGTGGCGGCCGCCC
>NZ_CAHJWW010000003.1 GCF_903643035.1 Sphingomonas bacterium
AGTCCACCGCGCCCGACGCGACCGGGGAAGCGGGTCGGCTGGGGCCGGCCCAGGCGGCCGGCGGCGACATCGTCGTCACCGCCCGCCGGCGATCCGAATCGGCGCAGGCGGTGCCGATCGCGCTGTCGGTGATCGGCGGCAAGGCGCTGGCCGAGACGGGCACGTATAATGTTGGCCGGCTGACGCAGCTCCAGCCCTCGCTCCAGTTCTATTCCACCAACCCGCGCAACTCGGCCGCCAACATCCGCGGGCTGGGCGCGCCGTTCGGCCTTACCAACGACGGGATCGAGCAGGGCGTCGGCATCTATGTCGACCAGGTCTATTACAGCCGCATCGCGTCGGCGACGTTCGACTTCACCGATACCGAGCGGATCGAGGTGTTGCGCGGGCCACAGGGCACGCTGTACGGCAAGAACACGACGGCGGGCGCGATCAACATCGTGACCCGCAAGCCGAGCTTCACGCCGGAGGCGCGCGTCGAGCTGACCGGCGGCAACTACGACTTCTTCCAGGGCAAGGCGTCCGTGTCCGGCCCGCTGATCGACGACAAGCTCGCCATCCGGCTGTCGACGTCGATCACCACGCGGCGGGGCACGATCTACAACACGCGCCTGAACGAGTATCAGAACAGCCAGGACAACCAGAGCTTTCGCGGCCAGCTGTTCTGGCAGGCGACGCCGCGGCTGGACGTGACGCTGTACGGCGACTTCAACCACCAGGACCCGAAGTGCTGCGTGCAATATTACGTCCGTACCGGATCGACCGAGCGGCCGCTGAACCGGCAATATGCGGCGCTGGCGGCGGCGCAGGGTTATCAGGTCCCGTCCACCAACGCCTTCGACCGGGTCGAGGACCTCGACGCCGTGCCGCGGGCGAAGCAGAAGATCGGCGGCACGTCGCTGGTCGCGAACCTGGACCTGGGGTTCGCGACGGTGACGTCGGTCACCGCCTGGCGGTTCTGGGACTGGGTGCCCAACAGCGACCGCGACTATATCGGCCTGCCGGTCACGACCGTGTCGGCCAACACGTCGCAGCAGCAGCAGGAGAGCCAGGAGGTGCGTCTGGCCTCCAACGGCAAGCACGCGATCGACTATGTCGTCGGCGCGTTCTACTTCCACCAGAACGTCGATACGCAAGGGCGGCAGGTTCAGGGGCCGGCGGCGAGCGCGTACCTGCTCAATCCGACGAGCGCGGACGGGCGCAACCCGGCGGTGCTCAACGGCCTGACCGCGACGACGCCCAACGGCCTGCGCAACACCAGCGCGGCGCTGTTCGGCAAGCTGACCTGGCACGCGACCGACCGGTTGCAGATCGCGCCGGGCATCCGGATCAACTACGACCAGAAGACCGGCTATTACAATTCGGTCGTGACGACGGGCACGGGGGCGGTGCTGAACTGCTCGCTGGCGGCGCAGGCGGTGACGGTGGTGAGGGACCAGTGCGGCGTGCTGTCTCCGCAGACCTATGATCCGCGGTTCCACAACTGGAACGTGTCGGGCGACGTGACCGTCGCCTATCTGGTCGCGCCCGACATCCACGCCTATGCGACCTTCGCGCGCAGCTACAAGTCGGGCGGCATCAACCTGTCGGGCCTGCCGCTCGACGTGAACAACCAGCCGTTCCTGTCCACCGCGACCGTCAAGCCGGAGAAGGTCAACCATTTCGAGCTCGGCCTGAAGACCCAGTTCCTCGACCGACGCGCGACGCTCAACCTCGCCGGCTTCTGGACCGACATCTACGACTATCAGGCGACCGTCACCAACGGCCAGCTGGGCCTGCTGCGCGGCTATCTCGCCAATGCCGAGCACGTCCGAACGCGGGGGCTGGAGGCGGACAGCGCGTTCCGGCCCACCGATCGGCTCAGCCTCTACGGCAACGGCGCCTATACCGACGCGAAGTACGTCCGCTTTGACGGTGCGCCGTGCCCGCCCGAGCTGTCGGGCGGCACGACGGTCGCGGCGGGCCAGACGCCCAGCCCCGCCGGCACGCCGGGCGGGTTCAGCCCCGCGAGCTGCGACATATCGGGTCAGGTGCTGCCCGGCGTGTCCAAATGGGCGTTCTCCTATGGCGCGGAGTACGACCTGCCGGCGCGGGTCGCCGGGCTCGATGGGCAGGTGTATGTCGGCTACGACGGCAGCTATCGCTCGCGCTTCTCGTCCAACCCGTCGGCGTCGGCCTATACCTATGTCGACGGCTATGCGCTCAGCAACTTCCGGCTGGGGTTCCGGTCGAGCGACCGGTGGAACGTGTTCGGCTGGGTCCGCAACGCGTTCGGCAAGAATTATTACGAGGTGCTGGCGATCCAGTCGGGCAGCACCGGGCTGGTGGTGGGCCAGCCGGGCGATCCGCGCACCTATGGCGCGACGATCTCGCGGACGTTCTGAGGGAGAGCGCGCCCATGCTCTCGCATCCCGTTCGTGCTGAGCTTGCCGAAGGTAATTGTATCGCTTGCCAACATGACAGCGGCGGGTCTTCGATTGGTGGTTAGCTGCCATTGCTGTTGATGCTTCTCGGCCGCATGATGTTCGCATGAAGAAATTGCTGTTGGCAGGCGCGCTTATCGGCGGCGCTGCGCCACTCGCCTCCTGCGTTCTGCAACGCGAAGAAGCCTCACCACTTATCATGAACGCACAGCGGGACGGCGAAGGCTGCCGCATTACCGTGAATGGTGAGCGCGTCACAAGCGAGCAGCTGGTTGAGCTTTCGCGTTCCACCAGCCGCAGGTTGGGGATCGTGCTTTACGATCGCGACACACCCTACAAGTGCATCGGTGGGGCAATCTATTCGCTTCAACGTGCGGGTTTGCGGCACGTTTACGCCGCACAATGGGGCGGCAGCTAACGTCCGCAATTGGGCGGAAGCGGACGGGCGGTTTGCAAGCTACGCCGTCGCTTTTTCGAAGCACCGTCCTTCGTCGCCCGGTGAGGGAGGGCAGAGCTTCGACAGGCTCAGCCTGGACGGAGAAGGGAAAAGTGATCGCCGCCGTCGAAGCCGCCATCGGACGGGTCGGCTTGGCCCCCCGCCGGCCGGTGGCGGCGACCAGGCTCGCCCCAACGGCAAACGCCCGGACCGTTGCCGATCCGGGCGCCTGCGTGACGATCGCTCGTCAGCCCCCTGGTCTTTCGGCCGCGCGTTGATCGCCGCGTACCGGAAGCTTCCCCGAACCCACGGCCCTTGCCTGTGTCTCGATGGACAGTGGCTACGCAGCGACGGGGCGCTTGTCACGGGGGGTGTGGTCGTTGCGTTGCCGATTGCCGCCACTCTGTGTCGCAAGCGCAACAGACGCCGGCATGTTGCCACCCCCCGGCCCGCGCCGTAGAGCGACGCGGTTCCTCCTGCCGGCATCTCCACACCCATGATCCTGTCTCGCTACGAACGGATGATCGCGCGGCGCTACATGCTGCCGGGGCGCGGCGAGCGGTTCATCGTCCTCATCGCGGGGTTCAGCCTGGTGGCGGTGATGCTGGGCGTCGCGGCGCTGGTGATCGTGATGAGCGTGATGAACGGCTTTCGCGCCGAGCTGTTCGACAAGATCGTCGGCGTGAACGGTCATGCGGTGATCCAGGGGATCGGCGGCCGGCTGGACGACTGGCAGCGCGTGGTGGCGCAGGCGAGGGCGACGCCCGGCGTCACGAGCGCGGTGCCGCTGATCGAGCAGCCGCTGATGACGAGCTACAACGGCCGGGTCGAGGCGGTGCTGGTGCGGGGGATGCGCGTGTCCGACATCCGCTCCAACGCCACGATCAACCGCAGGGTCGTGACGGGCAGCCTCTCGCGGCTGACCGCCGGCAGCGGCAACATCGCGATCGGCGCGCGGCTGGCGGAGTCGCTCGGCGCCGACATCGGCTCCGAGATATCGCTCATCAGTCCGCAGGGGCAGACGACGCCGTTCGGCACCGTGCCGCGCATCGTCAGCTATCGCGTGGCCGCCGTCTTCGAGATCGGCGTGTACGACTATGACAAGGCCTATGTCGTCATGCCGATGGCCGACGCCCAGCAGCTGCTGATGATGGGCGGCTCGGTCGGCATGGTCGAGGTGCAGACAAGGGACGCCGACCGCGTCGGGCCGATCCTGGAGCCGCTCCGGCGCCAGGTGGCGGGCGACGCGGTGGTGTCCGACTGGCGCCAGATGAACGCGCAGCTGTTCGAGGCGCTGGCGGTGGAGCGGGTCGTGATGTTCACGGTGCTGGCCATCATCATCCTGGTCGCGGCGTTCAACATCGCCTCGTCGCTCATCATGCTGGTGCGCGCCAAGACGCGCGACATCGCGATCCTGCGCACGATGGGGGCGACGCGCGGGGCGATGATCCGCATCTTCATGACGGTCGGGACGACGATCGGCGTGCTGGGCTGCCTGGCGGGGCTGGTGCTGGGCCTCGTCGCGCTGTTCTTCCGCCAAGGAGTGGTGAACGCCGTGCAGTTCGTGTCCGGCCAGAACCTGTGGGACCCCTCCATCCGCTTCCTGACCGAACTGCCGAGCAAGACCGATCCGGTCGAGGTCGTGGTCATCGTGATAATGACACTGACAATGACATTCCTCGCAACCCTATATCCAGCCTTCAAGGCGGCGAGCACCGACCCGGTCCAGGTACTGCGCTATGACTGAGCCGATCTCGGCGATCGGAGCGACCGAGCCGGTCCTTGCAACCCGCGGTCTGGCGCGCAGCTTCGTCCAGGGCGGACAGACGATCGAGGTGCTGCAAGGCGTCGACCTGTCGATCGCGCCCGGCGAGATCGTCGCGCTCCTCGGCGCCTCGGGATCGGGAAAGTCGACACTGCTCCAGGCGGTCGGCCTGCTGGAAGGAGGGTTCGCCGGGTCGATCCGCATCGGCGGGGTCGAGGCGGCGCAGCTCGATGCGCGCGGTCGCACGCTCGTGCGGCGCGACCGACTGGGCTTCGTGTACCAGTTCCACCACCTGCTGCCCGATTTCACCGCCGCCGAGAACGTCGTCCTGCCCCAGCTGGTCCGGGGCGCCGACCGGCCGGATGCGGATGCGCGCGCCGCCTCGCTGCTGACGACCCTGGGCCTCGGCCACCGGCTCACGCATCGGCCGGCGCAACTGTCGGGCGGCGAGCAACAGCGCGTCGCGGTCGCGCGCGCGCTCGCCAACCGGCCCGCGCTGGTGTTGGCGGACGAGCCGACCGGAAACCTAGACGAACATACCGCCGAGATCGTGCTGGCCGAGTTCCTGCGGCTGGTGCGCGAGGAAGGTTCCGCTGCGCTGGTGGCTACCCATAACGAGCGAATGGCGGCGAAGATGGATCGTGTGATGCGGCTGCACGAGGGAAGGCTTCGAGAATAGACGTCGGCATGAGCATGATCGCGCCGGCTGCCCGGGCTCGGTGCCGATGCTCTGGTCCGCCTCGTTGGGATAGACCGGCCGGCCGCGCGTTGGGCTGGTTCACCGCAGGCCGGTGTCAGGAGTTGCCATGGTTCCGATTGCCGACATCATCGTCCGCGCCGCCGATGGCGGTTCCGCATCGCTTGCCGCCCATGCCGGCAAGGTGCTGCTGATCGTCAACACCGCGTCCAGATGCGGGTTCACGCCGCAGTATGAAGGACTGGAGGCGCTGCACCGCGGCTATGCCGAACGCGGGTTCGAGGTGCTGGGCTTCCCGTGCAATCAGTTCGGCGGTCAGGAGCCGGGCGATGCGGCGCAGATCGCCAGCTTCTGCTCGTTGACCTACGACGTCACGTTTCCGCTCTTCGCCAGGATCGATGTGAACGGTAGCAACGCCGATCCGCTGTTCGAGCGGCTGAAGGCGGACGCGCCCGGATTACTGGGCACGAAAGCGATCAAATGGAACTTCACCAAGTTCCTGGTCGATCGCTCCGGCAAGGTCCGTGCGCGATATGCGCCGACGAGCAAGCCGCAAGCGATCAGGGTGGATATCGAGGCGCTCCTCTAGGCGGAAGCTGGTCTAGAGGGAGAAGGCCGGTGCCCCTGCACGATGGGCGGAAGCGGCACGTATCTCGCCGAAGCCCCCAAGCAACAGGCTGATCCCCAACAGCGTGCCGGGCAGCGTCAGCGCAGACCCCGGCATCGTGGCGAAGATCAGTACCGCCAGGATCACGTTGATCGCGCCCAGCGCCAGCATCAATCCGCGAGCGCGCTTGCGCCGAGCCGCCGCAATCAATTCCAGCACTCCACGTACTCCCAGCCAGACCGCGACCAGCACCGTCAGCGTCACTGCGCCCGACAGCGGAAAGGACGCGATCGATAATCCAATGATGAATGACAATATACCCGACAGGATCAGATACGTCTCGCGCCCGTGTCCGCGGCCCAGCGCACCGGCGGCGATCGTCGTGATGCCGATAGTCATCAGCAATGTGCCTACGACCAGCGTCGCCGCAAAGGTCGCGGGAAATGGCCATATCAGCGCCGCAACGCCCAGCGCGGCGGAGACGATGCCGACCGCCATCAGCCATCCCCAGCCGGCACCCGCGCCCTTTTTGGCCATCGTATCGATTACCATGGCACATCCTCCGACCGACATGATCGCACACGGCCAACGGTCGCCCGCAAACGTGGTTCCTGCCTCCGCCGGTCGGAAGCCGGGTTCCCCGAATCGCCGGGACGCCCCATAGAGTGGCGATGTCACACTCCGGGTTCGTGCCGCTCCGCGTCTTCTCCTGCTATACGATGCTGGACGGTGCCATCGAACCCAAGGCGATTGCGAAGCAGGCGGCGAAGCTCGGCTTTCCAGCGACCGCGCTGACCGACCGCAACGGACTTTACGCGGCGATGGCCTTTTCCGATGCGGCGGCGGCGATTGGCGTCCAGCCGATCATCGGCACGATGCTGGCGGTGGCGCGGCCCGGCATGCCCGCAGGCGTGGCGGCGCCGATCGACTGGCTTGCGCTCTATGCCCAGGACAAGCCCGGCTATGACAATCTGTGCGCGCTCGTCTCGATGGCACATCTCGATCGACCGGCGGAGCTTGTGGCGCATGTCGACCTGTCGCTTCTCGAAGGCCGTACCGAAGGACTGATCGCGCTCACGGCCGGTGGCGAGGGCGCGCTCGCAAGGCTGTTCGCCGAGGATCAGCCGGCGCGGGCGGAAGCCTATGCCGATCGACTGGAAACGTTGTTCCCCGGCCGGCTGTACGTGGAGATCGTGCGGCGCGACGATCCGGTGGAGACCGCCGCGGAAGGCGCGCTGATCGACCTTGCCTATGCGCGAAACCTGCCCCTCGTCGCGACCAACCCGTGCTGCTTCACCGACAGCGGCTTTGGTCAGGCGCACGACACGATGCTGTGCATCGCGCATTCGACCTATCTGGAGGCAGAGGACAGGCTGCGCAGCTGTTCCGAGGCGTGGATGAAACCCGCCAAGGCGATGGCAAGGCTGTTCGCCGACCTGCCCGAGGCGATCGCGAACACGCTGGTCGTGGCGCAACGGTGCGCGGTCGCGGCGCCCAAGAGGAAGCCGATCCTTCCAAGCCTCGCGGGCGATCCGGAGGCCGAAGCCGAAGCACTGCGCGTCGATGCGCGCGCAGGGCTTGAGGCACGGTTGCAGCGGATCGCGGACCTCAGGGGGCTCGCCTGCCCGATCTCCGCCAGCCCCGGGCCTGTCGAAGGGCGCCCTCCTTTGCACACCGGAGAAGACAGGCAGGGCTTCGACAAGCTCAGCCCGGGAGAACGGGGGGCCGTCCCGGCAGACTGGACGCAGCCCTATCGCGAGCGACTGGAGTTCGAGCTCGCCGTCATCATCCAGATGGGGTTTCCCGGCTATTTCCTGATCGTCGCCGACTTCATCAAGTGGGCCAAGGATCACGACATCCCGGTCGGACCGGGGCGCGGGTCGGGCGCGGGCAGCGTCGTCGCCTGGTCGCTGACGATCACCGATCTCGACCCGCTCGCGCTCGGCCTGCTGTTCGAGCGGTTCCTGAACCCCGAGCGCGTGTCGATGCCGGACTTCGACATCGACTTCTGCGAGACGCGGCGTGGCGAGGTGATCCGCTACGTTCAGGAAAAATACGGCCGCGACCAGGTGGCCCAGATCATCACGTTCGGCAAGCTGAAGGCGCGAGCCGTGCTGAAGGACACGGGCCGCGTGCTTCAGATGAGCTATGGGCAGGTCGACCGGCTGGCGAAGCTCGTGCCCAATCACCCGACCGATCCATGGACGCTGAAGCGTGCGATCGACGGCGTGTCGGAGCTGCACAAGGAGTATCGCAACGACGACGGCGTGCGTCGGCTGCTCGACCTGGCGATGAAACTGGAGGGGCTGCCGCGCCATTCGTCGACGCACGCCGCGGGCGTGGTGATCGGCGACCGGCCGCTTGCGCAGCTCGTGCCGCTGTTCCGCGATCCGCGGTCGGACATGCCCGTCACGCAGTTCGACATGAAATATGTCGAAGGCGCCGGGCTGGTGAAGTTTGACTTCCTTGGCCTCAAGACGCTGTCGGTGCTCCAGAAAGCCGTCCGGCTACTCGCCAAGCGTGGCGTCGCGATCGATCTGGATGCGCTGAGCTGGGACGACGAGCGCGTCTATCAGCTGCTCCAGCGGGGTGATACGGTCGGCGTGTTTCAGCTTGAGTCGGAAGGGATGCGCCGTACGCTTTCCGCTGTACGTCCGTCCAACTTCGGCGACATCATCGCGCTCGTGTCGCTTTATCGGCCAGGGCCGATGGACAGTATTCCAAGCTTTGGTCGCCGCAAGCAGGGCACCGAATCGATCGACTATCCGCACGCGCTACTCGAGCCGATACTAGCCGAGACGTACGGCATCTTCGTCTATCAGGAACAGGTGATGCAGGCGGCGCAGGTGCTCGCCGGCTTTTCGCTGGGCGGCGCAGACCTGCTGCGCCGCGCGATGGGCAAGAAGGTAAAGGCGGAGATGGACGCGCAGCGCGCCGGCTTCGTCGAGGGCTGTCGGACCGTCAACGGGATCGGGACCGCGGATGCCAATGCGCTGTTCGATCTGATCGACAAGTTCGCAGGCTATGGCTTCAACAAGAGCCACGCCGCCGCCTACGCACTGCTCGCCTATCAGACCGCCTGGCTGAAGGCGCATCATCCGCACGAGTTCTATGCCGCGTCGATGTGCTTCGACATGGACCAGACCGACAAGCTTGGGCTGTTCGTGGAGGATGCGAGGCGACTTGGCGTGGCGGTGCTCGGGCCTTGCATCAACGCCAGCGAGCCCGGTTTCGATGTCGAGGCGATCGACGAAGGGCTCGCGATCCGCTTTGCGCTCGCGGCTTTGAAGTCGGTCGGTGAAGGAGCGATGGAGCGGCTGGTCGCCGAACGGGCGGGGCGTGGGGCGTTCGCCTCGCTCGACGATCTGGCCGCGCGCGTCGATCCGCGACTGCTCAACAAGCGGCAGCTGGAGACGCTCGCCGCCGGCGGAGCCTTCGACGGCATCGATGCCAACCGCGCCGGCGTCCATGCCGCCGCCGAGACGATCCTGGCGGTCGCCACGCGCACGCAGGAGAGCCGCATCAGCGGTCAGGGAGGTCTCTTCGGATCGGAGAGTCAAGCCGGCGACGCGATCCGCCTCTCCGGATCGGTACGCTGGGATCTGCAGCAGCGGATGGAAGCGGAAAAGGAGGCGTTCGGCTTCTACTTTTCCGCGCATCCCGTAGACCGTCACCGTCATCTGGCGGCGATGCACGGCGCGCGCGCCTATGCGGCTTTGGGGGAACTGGCCATCCCGAGCGATGGCAGCCGCGCGGGCGCGACGATGGCGGCGCTGGTCGAGGACGCGCGCTGGCGCACCTCGGCAAGGGGCAAGCGGTATCTGATGGCGACGATGTCGGATGCGAGCGGCCAGTATGTCGCGACCTGCTTCGACGATGCGGTGGCGAAGGAGCTGGAGACGGCCGCAGCGGCGGGCGGCTGCGGGCTGGTCACCGTCGAACTCGATCGCCGGCCGGGCGAGGAGACCCCGCGGGTGACGGTACGCCGGATCCAGCCGTTCGAGGCGCTGGCCAGTACCGCGCGCTTCGTGATCGATGTCGACGTGGCCGATCCGGCGGCGTTCGCCCTGCTGGCAGGACTGCTGGACGATCACCGCGGCGCGCGCGGAGAGGTGCGGGCACAACTGACGCTTGTCGGCGGCGAGGAGGCGACGGTGTTGCTGGGCCGCGACTTCCTGCTTGATGCGGAGCTCGCCGGCCGGATCGAGGGCATCGCGGGGGTTACGGCGGCACGGCTGCGCGGTTCGGAGACGAGATTGTCGTTGGTGGGATAGGCAGCGGTCTCCACCTCCGCTCGTACCGAGCCCGTCAGAGCATCGTCCTTCTTCGAAGCGACGGGCGCCCTTCGAAGAAGCTCAGGGCAAACGGATGTGGGGTGGATCAACCCCGCAGTATCTCTTGGTACAGCGTCACATACCGATCCGCCATTCGCCCGACCGTGAACCGCTCCGCCACTCTCGCCCGGCAGGCGCTGCGGTCGATCTCGCCGATCCGGCCGACCGCTGCCACCGCTTCCTCCACCGAGCCGACGAGGAAGCCGGTGATGCCGTCCTCGATCAGTTCGGGCATCGAGCCCCGGTCGAAGGCGATCACCGGCGTGCCGCAGGCCATCGCCTCGACCACTGACAGTCCAAACGGCTCATCGAAGCCGATCAGGTGGAGGAGGGCGCGAGCGTGGCCGAGCGTACGCACCCGCTCGTCGCCGCCGACCGGGCCGCGGAAGATCACCCGGTCGCCATCGATATGCGGGGCCACCTCGCGGTCGTGATAGCCGGCATCCTGGACGATCCCGGCGATCACCAGCCGACGCCCGCTTGCCTGCGCCACCGCCACCGCCTCCTTCGCGCCCTTGTCGGGGTGGATGCGGCCGAAGAACAGCAGGTCGTCGCTGCCGACCGGGTCGAACGCGAAGTCGTCCAGCGGAATGCCGTGGTGGATCGTGGCGGCATAGCGCAACGTCGGGTGCCGGTCGGCCTCGCTGATCGCGACGTAGTTCACGCGATCTTGATAGGGCGCGTACATCGGCAGTATGCGTCCGGACGAGAAGCCGTGGATCGTCGTGACCATGGGTGTATCCACCAGCCCGGAAAAGGCATGGGCAGGGAAATCGGCTTGGTTGTGGATCAGGTCGAACTCGTCCGCGCGCTCGAACAGATGGGCGAGATGACGCATCTCCCACACTTTCGCGTCGATGGCCGGGTCGTCGGAATATGGATGGGGCACGACGCCGGCAAGCGTACCGGTCGTGTGGCTGTCGAGTGTCGCGAAGAGGGTCACGTCGACGCCGCGCGCGACCAGCGCCTCGGTCAGAAGGCTGGTGACGAGCTCCCACGGACCATAGGCGCGCGGCGGCGTGCGCCAGGCGATCGGCGCGAGCATGGCTATCTTCACGGGCGTGCAGTTCCCCAGATCACGCCTTGGTCGGGAGCAAGGTGTCCAGGATCGACGTTGGCGTGGCCGGTGACGAGCAGAGGCTGCATGGAACGGACCCAGTCAGGCACGTCGAACCGCGCTGGCTCTCCGGACAGGTTGAGCGCCACCAGCATCCGCTCCTCGCCCAGCCGGCGTTCGTAGAGCAGGGCTTCGCCGCCGCCGGACAGCAGCGACACTGTCCCCGACACCAGCGCGGGCCGCTCGCGCCGCAGACCCAGCAGCGCGCGGGTCAGCGACAGCATGGAGCCGGGATCACTCTCCTGCGTCGCGACGTTGCAGGTGGTCGCCTCCGTCGATACCGGCAGCCACGGCTCTCCGGTCGTGAAGCCCGCGCCGGGGCTCGCGTCCCACGCCATCGGCAGCCGCGCCTCGTCGCGGTTGAAGGCGGCGCCCGGCTCGCGCAGCGCCTGCGGATCGCGGACGCTGTCGGGCGGGACCGCCTCGCCCGCCAGACCCAGCTCGTCTCCATAGTATATCGTCGGCGTGCCGCGCAGCGTCAGTAGCAGCATCATGGCGATCCGCGCCTGCGCCGCGCCGATCCGGGCGGCGATACGGGGCTGGTCGTGGTTGCTCAGGACCCAGTTCGGCCAGGCACCCTCGGGCAGCGCCGATTCATACTCCTCCACGATCGCCGCCACCGATCGCGCCGTCCACCGTACCCCGATCAGCCGGAAGTTGAACGGCAGATGGACTTCCGGGTGTTCGGAGTTTCCGTAATAGGTCATCAGCCGATCGTAGGGCAGGTAGATCTCGCCGATCAGGACGCGATCCCTGCCATCCACCGCCGCCGCCTCGTCGGCGACTTGCCGCATCTCTGCCGCGATCGCGTGGACCTCGGGCTGGTCGGTCGAGTGGTGCTGGATCACCCGGTCGCGATCGCGCACGCCGGGCGTCCAGTCCGGGTTGGCCGGATTGTCCGGGAAATCGGCGTGTTTCATCAGATGCCAGAGCACGTCGATCCGGAACCCGTCGATCCCGCGCGCGAACCAGAAGCGCAGGACCTTCATCATCGCTGCGCGCAGGTCGGGGTTGCGCCAGTTCAGGTCGGGTTGCTCCTTCAGGAACGCGTGGAGATAATACTGTCCGGTCGCCGCGTCCCATTCCCAGGCCGAACCGCCGAAGTCGCTGGTCCAGTTGTTGGGTGGTCCGCCGTTCGAGCCTGGGTCGTGCCAGATGTACCAGTCACGCCTGCGATCGATGCGCGACGACCGGCTTGCGCGGAACCACGGATGCTCGCTCGAGCTATGGTTGGGCACCAGATCAAGCAGCACGCGCAGGCCCCGATCGTGCGCCGCGGCGATCAGCGCGTCGAGGTCGCCGAGCGACCCGAAGATCGGGTCCACGTCGCGGTAATCGGCGACGTCATAGCCGAAGTCCGCCATCGGCGACGTGAAGATCGGGGACAGCCAGAGCGCGTCCACGCCGAGGTCGCGCAGGTAGTCCAGCCGGGCTACGGTGCCGCGCAGGTCGCCTATCCCGTCGCCGTCGCTGTCCTGGAACGAGCGTGGATAGATCTGGTAGATCGTCGCTGTCTGCCACCAGCGGGCCGCGGGAACGGGCGAGATCATCGCTTCATGACCGCTGGCCGTACCGCGCCTCCAGCAACCGGAAAGAGGCCCTCAGTCCATAGGCCTCGCCGCCCTTGGGCCGGCCAGGCCTGGCGACCGGGCGCCACGCGAAGGTGTCGAGATGCGCCCAGGCGATGTCTGCGGGCACGAAGCGTTGCAGGAACAGCGCCGCCGTCACCGCGCCGGCGAAGCCGCTGTCGGGCGCGTTGACGAGGTCGGCGACATCGGACTTCAGCATGTCCTCATACCCGCGCCATAGCGGCAGCCGCCAAAGCGGGTCGCCGACCTCCTCGCCGGCCGCCAGCAGCTCGGCCGCCAGACGGTCGTCGTTGGCGAAGGCGGCGGGCAGGTCCGGCCCCAGCGCCACGCGTGCCGCGCCGGTCAAAGTGGCGAAATCGAGGATCAGCTCCGGCACCTCCTCCGCCGCCCGCGCCAGCGCATCGGCCAGGACGAGTCGCCCCTCGGCGTCGGTATTCGTGTTCTCCACCGTCGGCCCCAATCGCGACGGCAGCACGTCACCCGGACGAAAGGCGTTGCCGGAAATCGCATTCTCCACCGCCGGGATCAGCAGGTGCAGCCGCACCGGCAGCGCGGCGTCCATCACAAGCCCGGCGAGCGCCAGCGCATGCGCGGCGCCGCCCATGTCCTTCTTCATCAGCCGCATGCCCGCCGACGACTTGATATCGAGCCCGCCCGAGTCGAAGCACACGCCCTTGCCTACGATCGCGACACGCGGATGGGCGAGGTCGCCCCAGAAGAGCTCGATCATCCGCGGCTCGCGGCCGCTGGCGGCAGCCTGACCGACGATGTGGACCATGGGGAAACTCAGGCGAAGCGCGTCCCCGCGCGTCACGACGATATCGGCACCATGCGCCGTTGCCAGCGCCTCGGCGGCACCTTCCAGCTCGGCCGGTCCCAGATCGGCCGCGCCGGTGTCGACGAAGTCGCGGACGCTCGCCGTCGCCGCCACGAGCCGAAGCACCTGCGCGATCCGTACCGGCTCGCCGGTCAGGAGCACACGCGGCCCGCGGTCGTCGTCACGGCCGCGGTAGCGGGCGAAGCGATGCTGCGCGAGTGCCCAGCCGAACGCCGCCATCCCAGGCTCGCGTCCCGCGAGGCGGTAGGTATCGGCCGGGAGTGTTTCCGCCAGTTTCGCGAGCGGCCACAGCATGTCGTCGGGCGTGGCGATGGCGAGCGCGGACCAATCCTCCGCTTCCTCGCCGGGCAGTATGGCGGTCGTACCCGCCTTGCCGGCCACCCGGTGCGCGGCAATCGCGGCGCGGATGCGCTGCGGCTGGCGGGTCAGCCAGTCGTCCCAGCCGTCAGGCTCGACAAGCACGATCGTGCGCGCGGGCTGACCATGATCGGGTCGAAGCGTCGCCTCGAGATCGGTCATGTCAGCTGGAGGGCATCACGAGGAACTGCTCGTATTTCCCGCCCGCGCCTGGCTCGGCATAGCTGACGATTGCGAGCGTCCGGCCAGGATAGGTCACGCGGTAGTTGCGGTTGACGAACCCGCCGCGCAGCTTCGCCGGGCCGGTCGGCTCGAAGCCGGTGGGCCTGCCCAGCGGACCAAGGCTCGCCCGATAGTCGGCGAGAGCGGTCGGCGTGAAGTAGAAGTTCGAGTTCGCAGTCATCGTCGACCGGTCGAGCGTACCGGCGCGCAACGCATCGAACACCGCGCGGGCGTGGATCGCGGCCATGGCGTCGTCCAGCCCGGCGGCGGGAGCGGGAGCGGGCAGCACGACCTTGTAGACGCTCGCGGCGATGCCCTTGTACGCGTCGGAGAAGTCGGCGTTGGTGAAGACGATCACCGCCGCGCGATCGTCGGGATAGACGATGTTCTCCGTCAGGAACCCGACCGCCTCGCCACTATGCTCGACGAAGCGGCGCCCGTCCCGGTTGACGCCGACGTCCACGCCCAGGCCGTAGCCGGTATCCTTCCCCTTGTCTGGCCCGTCGGCGAGCTTGATCGCGGTCTCCTGCGCCTGCCAGTCCGCCGGCGAGAGCAGCGTCCGATCGATGCGGGCGATGTCCCATTTGGCGAGGTCGCTCGCGCTCATCGCCAGCTCGCCGGCCGCGAACAGCCAGCCGTGCGCCGCCGGCCGCTCGACGCGGACGGGGCCTAGCGCGAACCGCTCATAGCCTTGCGGATAGCCTGCGCCGGTCGCCAGGTCCTGATCGACGGCGCGGATGTCCAGCGGCCGGAACACGCGCCGCTGGAGGAAGGCGAGCAGCGGTTCGCCCGCCACGCGCTCCACGATCAGCCCGGCGACGACATAGCCTGTGTTCGAATACTGCCATTGCGTCCCGGGCTGGAAATCGAGCGGCTTCCTGGCCCATCGGGCGACGATGGCCTGGGGTGTGGTCGGCCGCGCCATGTCGGCAAAGCCATAGTCCTGTGGCCAGTAATCCTGGAGCCCCGACGTGTGCGACAGCAGTTGGCGGATCGTGATCCGATCGCCCTGCGTCACGCCGGGCACGTATTTCGCGACGGTGTCGTCAAGGCTCAGCTTGCGGTCGCGGGCGAGCAGCAGGATCGCGGCGGCGGTGAACTGCTTGGAGATCGACGCGATCTGGTATGGCAGCGCGGGCGTCGCGACAGGGATCGCCTCCGACGCCTTGCCATAGGCGCGCGTGAACACGAGCCGGTCGCCGCGCACCACCGCGATGGAGGCGGACGGAACGCCGGTCCTGGCGAGCGCGGTGGCGACGATCCCGTCGATCCTCGCCGATTCGGCAGGCGTGATCGCCTGCGCCGCGAGTGTTGCAGGGGTGAGAAGCGCCAGTGCGGGAAGGAACCGGCGGATGAAACGGACACGCGTGGGGAAAGGCGACCCTCTCGCCTCGTCTTGCGCGCTCCTCACGGATCGGGCGGGCCGGAAGTTCGGGCATGGGCGGGAGGGCATTGGCGACATGACGTCGACGATGGCAGAAATCACCGGGGCAGGACAGCCGGCTTGCAACTGGCGCGTGACGGTCGCGATCCGAGCTCGACTGATCACCAATCCGCGACCGGCGCTCCATAGAGGTCGTGCTCGTCGGCGTCCTCGATCTCGACCGACACGATCTCGCCGACCGTCAGATGGCCGGCGTCGCGTAGGAAGACCTGGCCATCGATCTCGGGCGCGTCGGCCTGGCTTCGGCCCGTCGCGCCCTCTTCGCCGACCTCGTCGATGATGACGGGCAGGGTGCGGCCGACCTTGCGCTGGAGCTTCGCGGCGCTGATCGCAGCCGTCTTCTCCATCACGCGGGCGTAGCGTTCCTCCTTCACCGCCTCCGGTACCGGATCGGGGAGATCGTTCGCCGCGGCGCCCGCCACCGGCTCGAACCGGAACGCGCCGACGCGATCGAGCTGCGCCTCGTCCAGCCAGTCGAGCAGGTACGCCACATCATCCTCGGTCTCCCCGGGGAAACCGATGACGAAGGTCGAGCGGATCGCGATGTCGGGACAAATGCCGCGCCAGCCACGGATGCGTTCCAGCACCTTAGCATCGTTGGCCGGCCGCTTCATGCGGCGCAGCACGGCGGGGGACGCGTGCTGGAACGGGATGTCGAGATACGGCAGCACCAGCCCTTCCGCCATCAGCGGGATGACGTGGTCGACGTGCGGATATGGATATACGTAGTGGAGCCTGACCCAGCCTTGCACCTGGGCGACGATCCGCCCGAGTTCGCGCGACAGGTCGGTCATGTGCGCCCGGACCGCTCCGCCCGATTTCAGCGGGTAGTCGGCGTGGCGCAGGTCGAGGCCATAGGCGCTGGTGTCCTGGCTGATGACCAGCAGCTCGCGCGTTCCCGCCGCCACCAGCTTCTCCGCCTCGCGCAGGATCGCATGGGGCGGCCGGCTGGCGAGGTCGCCGCGCAGGGACGGGATGATGCAGAAGGAGCAACGGTGATTGCAGCCCTCCGAAATCTTGAGGTAGCTGTAATGGCGCGGCGTGAGCTTGAGGTCGGTCTGTTCGACTGCGCCGCCCGGCACGAGGTCGAGGTACGGCGATCGTGTGGCCGGCGCCGCCTGGTGCACCGCCGTCACCACCTGTTCGTACTGGTGTGCCCCCGTCACCGCCAGCACGCCGGGGAAGCGCGCGCGGATCGTCTCCGCCTCGGACCCCATGCAGCCCGTCACGATGACGCGGCCGTTCTGCGCGACCGCCTCGCCGATTGCCTCCAGACTCTCCTCCTTGGCGCTGTCGAGGAAGCCGCAGGTGTTGACCAGCACCACGTCCGCGCCGGCATAGTCGGCGCTCATCGCATAGCCGTCGGCGCGCAGCCGCGTCAGGATGCGCTCGGAGTCCACCAGGTTCTTGGGACAGCCGAGCGATACCATGCCGACACGCGGCGGGGAGGGAAGGACAGTGGCCATGGGTAATCCGATATAGGGCAAAGGGGTATTGCGTGCCAGCGCGCCGGCTTCACCTCGCGTCGCCCGTTCGAGCGGGATGACCACCAAACAGCTCCCCCGTGACGGGTCGTTACTCCGCCCGCGTCATCGCCAGCCGGCCGTCTTTCACCGCAAAGGCCAGCCTTCCCTCCACCAGGTCTAGCGCGTCGCGGCCGAACTGGTCGTGGCGCCATCCCTCCAGCATCGCGAGCCCCGTGCGCTGCCCCGCGGCCAGCGATTCCAGCTCGTCGGAACGGGCGAGCAGGCGCGGCGCGACGTCGATCTCCTTAGCGCGGATCTTCAGCAGCAGCTTCAGCAGGTCCGCGACCAGCGCGCCGTCCTTGCCGAGCCCCGGTTTGCGGTCCTCGCGCGGGGGCAGCTCGTCGGCGGCCATCGGTGCGGCGGTCTCCAGCGCGGCCATCAGCCGACCGCCGATGTCGTTGGTCGCCCAGTTCGGCGACAGTCCGCGCACCTTGGCGAGGTCCGCCTGCCGGCGCGGGAAATGGCCGGCGAGGTCGGCGAGCGTCTCGTCCTTGACGATGCGTCCGCGTGGCAGGTCTTTGCCCCTGGCCTCCAGCTCGCGCCAGCGGGCGAGCGCCTTCAGCCGGCCGAGCACGTCCGCCTTGCGGGAGGGCACGCGCACCCGCTTCCAAGCCTCGTCGGGGTCGTTGGCATAGTTGGCGGGGTCGCCCAGCCGCTCCATCTCCTGGTCCAGCCAGGCGCCGCGCCCCGTCTTGCGTAGCCGGGCGAGCATCTTGGGGAAGATCGCCGCGAGGTGTGTGACATCGCCGATCGCATATTCGATCTGCCGCGCATCGAGTGGCCGGCGAGCCCAGTCGGTGAAGCGCGCGCCCTTGTCGATCGTGATGCCCAGCCAGCTGTCGACGAGGTTCGAATAGCCGATCTGCTCGCCCTGGCCGAGCGCCATCGCCGCCACCTGCGTGTCGAACAGCGGGTGCGGCGTCTTGCCCGTCAGGTTGTAGACGATCTCCAGATCCTGCCCGCCGGCGTGGAAGACCTTCAGCACGTCCTCGTTGTCGACCAGGAGGTCGAGCAGCGGCTTGAGGTCCAGCCCCGGCGCGAGCGGATCGATGGCGGCCGCCTCATGCTCGTCGGCGACCTGGATCAGGCAGAGCAGCGGCCAGAACGTGCTCTCGCGCATGAACTCGGTATCGACGGTGACGAAGCCGGCCTTTGCCCAGCGGGCGCATAGATCGGCAAGGGTGGCGGTATCGGTGACGAGCGGGTGGATGTGCATGGGGGCGGCATAGCGGGCCGGCGGCGGGTTGACAAAGATGCCTTGCACCATGTCACCCCGGGCTTGACCCGAGCTCCCGCTTTGTCCAGCCGTCCCGCCCGAAGACGCGGGACCCCGGTTCAAGGCCGGGGTGACGAAGAAGAGAGAACGATCATGCACGCCTACCGCACCCACCATTGCGCCGCGCTAGACGCCGACGCCGTCGGCGAGAGTGTCCGCCTGTCGGGATGGGTGCATCGCAAGCGCGATCACGGCGGGCTGCTGTTCGTCGACCTTCGCGACCATCACGGGATCACGCAGATCGTCGCCGACGCCGACTCGCCGATGCTACCCGTGCTGGAGCAGCTGAGGGTCGAGTCGGTCGTGACGGTCGACGGCACCGTCAAGCGCCGGTCGGAGGCGACGGTGAACCCCGCTCTCGCGACCGGCGAGATCGAGGTGTTCGCGACCGGCGTGACGGTCCAGTCCGCCGCGCAGGAACTGCCGCTGCCCGTGTTCGGGGAGGCCGAATACCCCGAGGACATCCGGCTGCGCTATCGCTTCCTCGACCTGCGCCGCGAGCGGCTGCACGCCAATCTGATGCTGCGGTCGGCGGTGATCGCCTCGATCCGCCAGCGGATGATCGGCCAGGGCTTCACCGAGTTCCAGACGCCGATCCTGACCGCCTCGTCGCCCGAGGGCGCGCGAGACTATCTGGTGCCCAGCCGCGTCCATCCCGGCAGGTTCTATGCGCTGCCGCAGGCGCCGCAGATGTTCAAGCAGCTGCTGATGGTCGCGGGGTTCGACCGCTATTTCCAGATCGCGCCGTGCTTCCGCGACGAGGATGGCCGCGCCGACCGCTCGCCCGGCGAGTTCTACCAGCTCGATTTCGAGATGAGCTTCGTGACGCAGGAGGACGTCTTCGCCGCGATCGAGCCGGTGCTCCACGGCATCTTCGAGGAGTTCGCCGGCTGGCGCGAGGCCAAGGGGCGGGGCGGGGCGCGGCACGTCTCGCCGCTGCCGTTCCGGCGCATCCCCTATGCCCTGTCGATGCTGCGCTACGGCAACGACAAGCCCGACCTGCGCAACCCGATCCTAATCTCGGACGTGAGCGATCAGTTCGCCGGCTCGGGCTTCGGCCGGTTCGCCTCGATCGTCGAGGCGGGCGACGTGGTGCGCGCGATCCCCGCGCCCGGCACGGCCGACCGCAGCCGCAAGTTCTTCGACGACATGAACAGCTGGGCTCAGGGAGAGGGGTTCGCCGGGCTCGGCTACGCGACACGCAAGGGCGGGGAGTGGGGTGGCCCGATCGCCAAGAACCACGGCGAGGCGAGGATGACCGCGATGGCCGACGCGCTCGGCCTCGGCCCCGACGACGGGCTGTTCTTCGCGGCGGGGAAGGCGGCCCAGGCTGCGCGGCTCGCCGGGCTCGCGCGTACCCGCGTCGGCGAGCAGCTCGGCCTGATCGACCCCGACCGGTTCGAGTTCTGCTGGATCGTCGACTTCCCAATGTTCGAATGGGACGAGGAGAACCGCAAGGTCGATTTCAGCCACAACCCGTTCTCGATGCCGCAGGGCGAGATGGCGGCGCTGGAGGACAAGGACCCGCTGGATATCCTGGCGTACCAGTACGACATCGTGTGCAACGGCGTGGAGCTGTCGTCGGGCGCGATCCGCAATCACAGGCCGGAAATCATGTACAAGGCGTTCGAGATCGCGGGCTACACGCGAAAGGACGTCGACCGCGACTTCGCCGGTATGATAAACGCCTTCAAATATGGCGCGCCGCCGCATGGCGGCTCGGCCCCCGGCATCGACCGGATCGTCATGCTGCTGGCGGGCGAGCCCAATATCCGCGAGGTGGTGCTGTTCCCGATGAACCAGCGCGCGGAGGACCTGATGATGGGAGCCCCGAACGTGGCGACGCCCAAGCAGCTGCGCGAGCTTCACCTCCGGTCGACGGCGGAGGCGCCCGCGGGCGCGGCGGAGCTCGACCGGGCGGTGGCGCCCAAGGCGGGGTAGGCGATCCTCGTCCGTCCGAGCAGCGTGCGCGTCTATTCGGGCATCGCAGACGAATGGTGCTCGGCGATCTTCCATCCGTCGGGGCCTCGGCGGTACACGAAGGTGAAGCGGCATGGCACCTGCGTCGTCGCGCCGTCGACCGTGAGGTCGAACGTGTACACGCCCGAATCGATCGCGACGTCCCCATAGTCTCGGACGTTGGACTCGTTCACGACGCCGCGGGGTCGCTTGGCGAGGAACGCCGTGAAATAGTCTCGGATTTCCGAGTGGTTATGTCGCACCTCGTTCGACAAGGTCGGCAACAGGATCGCGTCGGGGCCGTACAGGCAAACGACCGCATCCGGATCCCGCGTCTGTAGGGCCTCGTTCCAGGTCGTGAACAGGGCTTGGATGTCGGCCTTTGCCATGGATGCCTCCTCTCCCGCCGCGCGACGCCGATCCGGCCGCGTCTGGGGCGTGGCCCCCTATCGCCGAAGCGCGAATACGGCAAGCCGCGCTGGCTGCGGCATTGTCTTGGCCCGTGCCGACCGCTATCTTCGAACCATGAACGACATGACGCCGCTGGCGCGCGCCCCCCGGGAGCGCAAGCCCGACTGGATCCGCGTCAAGGCCCCGACCTCGACCGGGTTCGCGGAGACCAAGGCGCTGATGCGCCGCCTGAAGCTTGCCACTGTTTGCGAGGAGGCGGCTTGTCCCAATATCGGCGAGTGCTGGACCAAGAAGCACGCGACGGTGATGATCCTGGGCGATACCTGCACTCGCGCCTGTGCCTTCTGCAACGTCAAGACCGGTATGCCACGTGCGGTCGATCCGCTGGAGCCTGAGCATACGGCCACCGCCGCCGCCGAGATGGGCCTGGAGCATATCGTCATAACCTCGGTCGATCGCGACGACCTGCCTGACGGCGGCGCGTCGCAGTTCGTCAAGGTGATCGAGGCGTTGCGACGGAACACGCCTCGCACGACGATCGAGATACTGACGCCCGATTTTCGGAACAAGGCGCAATCGGCAGTCGAGTCGATCGTCGCCGCGCGGCCCGACGTCTATAATCACAACCTGGAGACGGTGCCGCGGCTCTATCCGACGATCCGGCCCGGTGCGCGCTATTACGCTTCTCTAAGGCTGCTCGAGAGCGTGAAGCGCCATGATCCGTCCATTTTCACCAAGTCCGGCGTGATGATGGGACTGGGCGAGCAGCGGCTGGAGGTTCATCAGGTGATGGATGACATGCGCTCCGCCGATATCGATTTCCTGACGATGGGACAGTATCTCCAGCCGACTCCACGCCATGCCAAGGTAGCGGATTACGTCACTCCGCAGGCGTTCGACGCCTATGCGCAGATCGCCCGCGCCAAGGGGTTCCTGCTTGTCGCCTCGTCCCCGCTCACCCGGTCCAGCTACCATGCCGGTGAGGACTTCGCGCGGCTGCGAGCCGCCCGCGAGTTGAAACTGGCGCGCTGATGCCCGAACATCGCGAGACGCGACGCCTGCCCTACACGCCGGAGCAGATGTTTGACCTCGTTGCCGACGTTACCCGCTATCCCGAGTTCCTACCTTGGGTGAATGCAGCCCGGGTCCGTTCCGACTCCCCCGTGCAGATGGTCGCCGACATGATCGTCGGCTTCAAGGGTCTGCGCGAGAGCTTCACGTCGAAGGTGGAGAAGCAGCGGCCGGGCAGCATACACGTCGATTACGTAGACGGACCGCTGAAGTTCCTGCGCAACGAGTGGGCGTTTGCGCCAGATGGTGATGGCGGCTGCCGGGTCGACTTCGCGGTCGCCTTTCAGTTCAAGAACCGATTGTTCGAGACGATCGCCGGCCAGGTGTTCGGAAGCGCGCTGCGCCGGATGATCGGGGCGTTCGAGGAACGCGCGAAGGCGCTTTACGGCAAGGAGTCGGGCGGCGTGTCCGACCGATCCGGCATCAACAGGTCGAGCGCGCACAGCGCCGCCTGAAACCGGATGCCGCCACGGCCGAGATCGCCGAACTGGCGCACGTCCGCTACGACTTCCCCCGGATCATCGCCACGCTGGGCGCGCGCGAACACCACGGTGCCGACCGGCTTCTTCGTGGAACCGCCGCCTGGTCCCGCGACGCCGGTGATCGCCACCGCCACATCGGCGTCCGACCGCGCGAGCGCGCCCTGCGCCATGCTCCAGGCCGTCGCGATCGAGACGGCGCCGAACGTGTCGAGCACGTCCTCGCTTACCTTCAGGAAACCGCGCTTCGCTTCGTTGGAATAAGTGACGAACCCGCCTTCGACCACATCCGAACAGCCCGCGACCTCCGTCAGCGCCGCTGCGACCAGCCCGCCCGTACAGCTCTCCGCGGTAATGATCCGGCGCCCGGCAGCCCGGTTCGCCTCCACGACGCGGATCGCGGCGGCGACCAGCTCCGCCGGCAGGATCGTTCCTCGAACGCTCATCGCGGCTCCGCGCAAAGCGGAAGGTTGGGCACGCTGACCGATTTGCCCTTCGCCTTCTGCGCCTTTAGATATTGCAGCGCAGTCACTACCACGCCCGCGGCGTTGCGCGGCGGCAGCGGGGCGAGCTCGGTCACGAGCCGGTCGATCATGGCACAGTCGCCGGTGTCGATCCGCCCGACGAGCTGGGGCACCAGCAGCGTGACGAGCAGCGGGCGGGCGTAGTCGGACTGGAGCAGCGTCTGCACCATCGGGTCGCTGAGCTTCACGATCGCTGCCTGCGCATCGGGCCAGGCCCGCGCCGCGGCGGCGTCGAACCGGTCGATGAATGCACCTTGCCGCTGGCGGATCAGGCTGGCGGGCGGAAGCCGGTCGACGCAGATCGTGCCGGTCTCGCGGATGATCTCGGGCATTGCCACCAGCGCGATCGACTCGGCCTCGGGCGCGGTCAGGCAGGGTGCGGCGGAGGCTGGCGCAGGCGCGAGGGCAATGGCCAGCAGCGCCGCGATGAAGGTCCGGCGCCTCACGCGGTGCCAACTCCCGCCGATGGAAGCCGGACCGTGGCGCAGGCCTGGGCGGCGATGCCCTCGCCGCGTCCGGTGAAGCCAAGCCGTTCGGTGGTGGTCGCCTTGATGCTCACGCGCGCCTCGTCCAGCTCCAGCAGCGCGGCGATGCGGGCGCGTATCGCGGCACGATGCGGGCCGATCTTCGGCTCCTCGCAGATCAGGGTAAGATCCACGAAGACGATTGCGCCGCCCTGTGCCTCGACAAGGGCTGCGGCGTGACGCAGGAACCGGTCGGACGAAGCGCCCTTCCACTGCGGGTCGCTTGGCGGGAAGTGCGTGCCGATGTCGCCCGCCGCGATCGTGCCGAGCAGCGCATCCGTCAGCGCGTGGAGCGCCACGTCCGCGTCGCTGTGCCCGGACAGCCCGCGGTCGTGCGGGATGAGGACGCCCCCCAGCCACAAATCCTCACCCGCCTCCAGCCGATGCACGTCAAAGCCGGTCGCCATCCGGGTCTCGCTCGCACTGTCGAGCCGCGCCTGCGCTGCGGCGATGTCCTGCGGGTGGGTGATCTTGTCCAGCATCATGTCTCCGGCCACGATGGCCACGTCCTGTCCCGCGTCCCGTACCATCTGCGCATCGTCCGTGACATCGCGGTCCGTCGGCCACAAGCGGTGAGCGGCCACTATCGCCTCATACACGAACGCCTGCGGCGTCTGCACGCGATACAGCGCGTCGCGGTCGACGGTGTCGCCGAGCCGCAGGTCGCCGAGGACCCGGTCCGAGCGCGCGAGCGTGTCGACGAGGGGGAGCACCGGGATCGCGCCCGCATGGGAGCCGAGCGCCGCCAGCAGCCGGTCGATCACCGCGCCCGGCACGAACGGCCGAGCGGCGTCATGGATCAGCACGCGCGCCGGGGGATCGTCAGCCAGCGCGGCCAGGCCCTTCTCGACCGACTGTCGCCGCAGGACGCCGCCGGTCACGATCGCTGCCGGCTCGCCGAGCGCAGCGGCGAGGGACGCGCGCTGATCGTCGGCCGTCACCACCACCACCTCGTCGATGGCGGGATGACGGGCCAATGCGCGGAACGCGTGCGCGACGATCGCCTTGCCGCCGATCGTCTTGTATTGCTTGGGGACGTCGCCGCCGATCCGAGCGCCGCGGCCGGCGGCCATCAACAGCGCCACCGTGCGAGGTTTGCTCATCCGCGAGCGTCTAGACGAAGCCGCGCCCGCCCGCCAGCCTTGCCCACGAGAAGTCGATCCCGTACTGCCCGTTTTTCAGGCATATGAACCAGACCCTAGCTTCCCTTCGGATCGGTCCCGTGCGGATCGATACGCCGGTGATCCTGGCGCCGATGACCGGCGTCACGGATCGGCCGTTCCGCACGCTCGTCCGCCGCTATGGCTCGGGGCTGAACGTCACCGAGATGATCGCCAGCCAGGCCGCGATCCGCGAGACGCGGCAGTCGTTGCAGAAATGGGCCTGGGACCCGGTCGAGGATCCGGTGTCGATGCAGCTCGTCGGCTGCACCCCGCACGAGATGGCGGAGGCGGCGAAGCTGTCGCAGGATCGCGGGGCGGCGATCGTCGACATCAACATGGGCTGCCCGGTCCGCAAGGTTACGAGCGGGGACGCGGGATCGGCGCTGATGCGTGACCTGAAGCTCGCGGCCGCGATCGTTTCCGCGACGGTTCGCGCGGTGTCGGTGCCCGTCACGCTCAAGATGCGGATGGGCTGGTGCCACGACAGCCTGAACGCGCCCGAGCTGGCGCGGATCGCCGAGGACCTGGGGGTAAGGATGGTGACTGTCCACGGTCGCACCCGCAACCAAATGTACAAGGGCGCCGCCGACTGGCGCTTCGTGGCGGGCGTCAAGCAGGCGGTGACGATACCGGTCATCGTCAACGGCGACATCTGCTCGCCCGAGGATGCCGCGGCCGCGCTGGCCCAGTCGGGCGCGGACGGCGTGATGATCGGGCGCGGCGCCTATGGCAGGCCGTGGCTCCTCGGCCAGGTGATGCGCTGGCTGGAGACCGGGCATCCGGTTCCCGACCCGGACCTCGACGAGCAGTATCGCGCGATCGCCGGCCACTACGAGGAAATGCTCGAGCATTACGGCATCACGACCGGCGTCAACATGGCCCGCAAGCACATCGGCTGGTACACGCGCGGCCTGCCCGGATCGGCCGAGTTCCGCAACCGGGTGAACCAGGAGCCCGATCCGGCGGTGGTGCGCGCGATGCTGGCGGAGTTCTACGCGCCCTGGCGCCGACAGGATGCGGCCTGAGATGACAGCGGCGCGTCCGGATCGCCCGCCCGCCATCCCGGATGCGGACCTGTTCGCGGCGTTGCCGGTGACGGCGATGCTGGTCGACCCCGACGGTCGTATCAGACGGGTCAATCCCGCCGGCGAGCTGCTGCTCAACTGGTCCGATCGTGGCCTGCGCGGCCAGGCGCTCGCGGCGGTGCTGCCCGGCGTTCCCGATCGCGCGGAGGACTTCGCCGCGTTCGATACCGTGATCGAGACGGCGCGCGGCATCCGGTTGCGGGCGGATGTCGCCGAGGCGGCGCTGCCCGACCAGCCCGGCTGGCGGCTCGTCACGCTGCATGCGACCAGCCCGCGCCAGTTCGACCGCGCGCCCGGCACGCGCGCCGCGATCGGCGCGGCGGCGATGCTGGCGCACGAGATCCGCAACCCGCTGTCGGGAATTCGCGGCGCGGCGCAGCTGCTGGGAGAGGGCGAGCTGCCGCGTCTCATCATCGACGAGGTCGATCGCATCGTCGGGCTGATCGACCGGATGGAGGACTTCACCGACACCCGCCCGCTGCCGATCGCGCCCGAGAACATCTATCCCGTGCTCGATCACGTCACGCGGATCGCGCGTGCCGGGTTCGCCCGCGACGTCGTCGTAGAGGAACGGTTCGATCCGTCCCTGCCGGCCGCGCTCGCGAACCGGAACGCACTGATCCAGGTGCTGCTGAACCTCATGAAGAACGCCGCCGAGGCGACGCAGGGCCAGGCGGCACGGCGGATCGTGCTGGCGACCGCCTATCGCCATGGCGTCACCAGCGCAGCGCTCGGTCGCGCGCCGCAACGGCTGCCGATCGAGATCGCGGTGCTGGACGACGGTCCGGGCGCGCCTGCCGACATCGCCGACCATCTGTTCGATCCGTTCGTGTCCGGCCGACCGGAAGGTCGCGGGCTGGGGCTGGCGCTGGTCGACAAGCTGGTGCGCGACATGGGCGGCATCGTCCATCACGCGCGCGAGGGGTATCCGCAGATGACCGTCTTCCGCCTGCTGCTGCCGCGCGCGGCATGAGCGAGGGCGGTTCGCACGTCCTGGTGGTCGACGACGATCGCGCGATCCGCACCGTCGTGGCTCAGGCGTTGCGTCGCGCCGGGCACGAGGTCACGGCCGTGGCGACGCTGCGCGAACTGGATGCGGCACTCGCCCGTGAGCGACCGGACGTGCTGCTGACCGACGTGGTGCTGCCTGATGGTGACGGACTGGAGCGGGCGGCGGCGGTCGCGCGCAGCCATCCCGAGTTGCCGGTGATCGTCTTCTCCGCGCGCAACACGCTGTCGACCGCGGTGCGCGCGACGGAGGCGGGAGCGTTCGACTACCTGCCCAAGCCGTTCGACCTCGACATGCTGACGCGATCGGTAGCGGCGGCGCTGGCGCGTGGCGGGCATGGCGCCTCGAGCGGTGTCGCAAGCCCCGAGGAGGGTCTGCCGCTGATCGGCCGGTCCCCGGCGATGCAGGATGTCTACCGCACGATCGCGCGCGTGGTGGCGACGGATCTGACCGTGCTGATCACGGGCGAGTCGGGGACTGGCAAGGAACTGGTCGCGCGCGCAATCCACGACCTGGGGCCGCGCGCGGCGGCGCCGTTCGTCGCGCTCAACATGGCCGCGATCCCCCGCGAGTTGATCGAGGCGGAGCTGTTCGGGCACGAGCGCGGCGCCTTCACCGGCGCCGCGAGCCGTGCCGCCGGCCGGTTCGAGCAGGCGGCGGGCGGCACGTTGTTCCTCGACGAGATCGGCGACATGCCGACCGACGCGCAGACCCGTCTGCTCCGCGTGCTGCAATCAGGCGAGTTCACCTCGGTAGGCGGCGCCCGCGCGCTGCGCGCCGACGTGCGCGTGCTGGCGGCGAGCAACCGCGACCTGACGGCGCAGGTGGCGACAGGGCTGTTCCGCGAGGACCTGTTCTACCGCCTGAACGTCGTCCCGATCGCGATGCCGGCGCTACGCGAGCGGCAAGGCGACGTCGCGCTGCTCGCGCGCCATTTCCTGGACTCCGCGCCGGCGCAGGGATTGCCGCGCAAGACGCTGGAGGACGCGGCGGTCTCCGCGCTGGAGGCCCACGACTGGCCCGGCAACGTGCGCGAGCTGGAGAACCTGATGCGGCGCCTCGCGGTGCTGAGCCGTGACGAGCGGCTCGGCGCCGGCGACATCGCGGCGATGCTGGGCCGCCGCGAGCCCCTCGGGATCGAACGGACGGCTGACGATCGGGTCGGCGCCGAAGACCCCGACATCGCCCATGCGATACGGGCGCGCATCGCACGGCTTGCGCGCGAGCGGCCGGCCGCGCTGGAGGACGGCTCGCTCTACGATCAGGTGATCGGCGAGGCGGAGCGGTCGCTGATCGAGGCGATGCTCGCCCGGTGCAACGGCAATCAGCTTCGCGCGGCCAGGGCGCTGGGCATCAATCGCAACACGCTGCGCAAGCGGCTCGACTCGCTCGGCATCGACGGCACGGGGCGCAAGGCCACGGCAGCCTAGACGGCGCGACGTCAACTATGTGTTTTCGCGGCCACACCGCTTGTGTATCGTGTTGCGGATGATCGCCGGCATGCAGCCCGTTTCCGATCCCTCGATGATGTCGCGGCGCTTCACCGTCACGCCGCTGATGGAGGCGGGCGTGCTTGCGCTCGCCGCCGCGATCGCGGTGACGAGCTATTTCGTGATCGCAGGAGAGGTGCGCGCCGAGCGGCTGATGTCGCAGGGGCTGGTCGCGTTGCTGCTGGTCGGCAATCTCGTTCCGGGCGTCGCGCTGATCATCCTGCTTGGCCGCCGCATCGCGCGTCGGCGCGCGGCGCGCTCGCCGGTCGGGGGCGAGGGGCAGCTGCACGTCCGGCTGGTGGCGTTGTTCTCCGTCATGGCGGCGGTGCCGATGCTGCTGGTCGCGCTCGTCGCCTCGGTGCTTTTCCAATATGGCATCGAGTTCTCCTCCAGTAGCCGGGCGCGGGCGATGGTCGCCAACGCGCGCGAACTGGTGCGGGGAAACTTCCAGCGCGAGCTGCACTCCGTGGTCGCCGAGACCAATGCGATGAGCGGCGACATCGGCGGCTATCTGAAAGAGAGTCCGATCGAGAGCCAGCGGTTCCAGAAAGGGCTGGTCTTCCAGACGTTGAGGCGCGAGCTGTCGGAAGCGATGATCCTCGCCGCCAACGACCCCGACAAGCCGCTGGCCGTGCTCAATCCTTCCGATCGCCCGATGACCAACGTCGTCACCGCGCGGATGCTCGGGCAGTTCCGGCACGGGTCCAGGGTGGTCATCGTCCAGAGCCGCGACCGGATAGGGGCGATCGTGCCTCTGGCCTACGATGGCGGTTCCTACCTTTATGCCTCGCGCGTGTTCGACGAACAGCTCGCCGCGCTGCTGCGACGCGGTGACGCGATACTGGCCGACTATCGCGCGCTCCAGTCGCGTTCGCGTACGCTGCAGCTGGAGTTCAACGCGGCGCTGCTCGCGCTTTCGCTCGTCATCATCGGCATCGGCGTGTGGATCGCACTTGCGGTCGCGGACAGGCTGGTGCGTCCCATCGGCGAACTGGTCGACGCCGCGCGCAGGGTCGAGGGCGGCGACCTGACCGCGCGCGTCACCGCGCCGCGCACCCGCGACGAGGTCGGCACGCTGGCCAGCGCTTTCAACCAAATGACCGGGCGGCTCCAGAAGCAGAACACCGCGCTCGTCACCGCGAACGAACAGCTCGACAGCCGCCGCGCGCTGACGGAGGCGGTCATGGGCGGCGTGTCGGCGGGGGTGATCTCGGTGGCGGACGACCGGACGATCCGCATCATCAACCGCTCGGCATCTCAGCTGCTGGACGTCGACAAGGTGGGGGGCGATGTGGCCGCCGTCGGTCGCCCGCTGGTGGAAGTGTCCCGTGAGCTCGACCGGTTGCTCAACGGCGCGGCGCGCGAGGCGGTGGTGCAGGTGCAGGCGGGAACCGAGCTGCGCACGCTCGCGGTGCGGATCGTGCGCGCGGACGCAGGCCCGATCCTGACCTTCGACGACGTGACGCAACAGTTGCAGGATCAGCGTCGTGCGGCCTGGGCCGACGTCGCCCGCCGCATCGCGCACGAGATCAAGAATCCGCTCACCCCGATCCAGCTCGCCGCCGAGCGGCTCCAGCGCCGCTATGGCCGCACCGTCGAGGAAGGCGATACGACCTTTGGTCGGCTGACCGAGACGATCGTGCGCCAGGTCGGCGACCTTCGCCGGATGGTCGACGAGTTCTCGTCCTTCGCGCGGATGCCCAAGCCCGTTTTCCGGCCCGAGCCGCTGGTCGACATCGCACGCCAGACGATGTTCCTGCACGAGGTCGCGCATCCGGGCGTTCGCTTCCGCCTGATCCATGACGATCCCGGTCCCGTCATGGTCTGCGACCGCCGCCAGATCGGCCAGGCACTGACCAATCTCGTCAAGAACGCGGTGGAGGCGGTGGAGGCGGCCGAAGCGGATGCGGGCACGGTCACGATGACGCTGGAGGACATGGCCGGCCGCACCCGGATCGAGGTCGCCGACAGCGGCGTCGGCCTGCCCGCCGAGCGTGATCGCATCCTGGAGCCCTATATGACGACGCGCGCGCGGGGGACCGGGCTGGGGCTCGCGATCGTCAAGAAGATCGTGGAGGAACACGGCGGCACCATCGGCTTCACCGACCGCCCCGGCGGCGGCACGATCGTGACGCTCGATTTCGATGCCGCGATGCTCGCCGGGCTGGAGACGCCGCTCGACACGGATGCCGGCGAAGCCCACGACAGCCTGTATGACGGCGCGGCGCTCGCCCCGCTGACACGAACCCGGATCTGATCCCCATGGCGCTCGACATCCTCGTCGTCGACGACGAACTCGACATTCGCGACCTCGTGTCCGGCGTGCTGGAGGACGAGGGCTATACCGCCCGTGTCGCTGCCGACAGCGATGCCGCCCTGGACGCGATCGCCGACCGGCGGCCCTCGCTGGTGCTGCTCGACGTGTGGCTACAGGGATCGCGGATGGACGGGCTGGATCTGCTTGACGAGATCAAGCGGCGCGATCCGTCGCTGCCGGTGCTGGTGATTTCGGGTCACGGCAATCTCGACACGGCGGTGGCGGCGATCCGGCGCGGCGCATCGGACTTCATCGAGAAGCCGTTCGAGGCGGAACGACTGCTGCTGCTGGTCGAGCGCGCGACCGAGACCGACCGTTTGCGCCAGGAACTCGCCACGTTGCGCGTATCGGCCGGCCGCGACATGGACCTGACCGGGACGTCCAACGCGATCAATGCGGTGCGCGCGACGCTGAAGCGGGTCGCGTCCACCGGCAGCCGGGTGCTGGTGATGGGTCCCGCCGGCGTCGGCAAGGAGGTCGCGGCGCGACTGCTCCACGGGTGGAGCCAGCGCGCGACCGCGCCCTTCACCGTCGTCAGCGCCGCGCGGATGACGCCGGAGCGCGTCGAGGAGGAGCTGTTCGGGACGGAGGAGGGGGGCGTCGTGCGCCCGGGCCTGCTCGAGCAGGCGCATGGCGGAACGCTGTTCCTCGACGAGATCGCCGACATGCCGGTCGCCACCCAGGCAAGGATCATGCGCGTCCTGACCGAGCAGAGCTTCACCCGGGTCGGCGGCGCCCGCGTCGTTAAGGTCGACGTCCGCGTGCTGTCCGCCACTTCGCGTGACCTGACCGTCGAGATCACGGAAGGGCGGTTCCGCGAGGATCTCTACTACCGTCTGAACGTGGTGCCGGTCGCGATCCCGCCGCTCGCCGACCGGCGCGAGGATATCCCGCCGCTCGTCCAGCATTATGTCGCCCATTATGCCGCCGAACGTCGGGTGCGCACGCCGGACGTCGCACCCGACGCGATGGTCGCGCTGCAAGGCTACGACTGGCCGGGCAACGTGCGCCAGTTGCGCAACGTCGTCGAGCGGACGATCATCCTGGCGCCGGGCGACCGCATCGGGCGCATCGATCTCGACCTGCTGCCTTCAGACGTGCTGGGCGCAGCGCCGGAGGCGGGGAGCCCGCCGTCGACGATCATGGGATCGCCGCTGCGCGAGGCGCGCGAGACCTTCGAACGCGAGTATCTGCGCGTCCAGATCCGCCGCTTCTCCGGCAACATCAGCCGCACGGCGAGTTTCATCGGCATGGAACGCTCCGCGCTTCACCGCAAGCTGAAGCTGCTGGGCATCAACGAGACGCGCGAGGAGTGACGGCGGCGGCATAAATACCGCAAGACGCTGGATTCCATGCGCCTGCGGTCCTATTTCATCGCAGCGGGCTCGGTACGATCCGCATCCGACGTCGGGACAACGACGCATTCGCGGGCAACAATCCGCCAACAAGGGGCCGCCGATGGCCGACAAGCAGACCTCGCTCCAGGACCTGTTCCTGAATACCTTGCGTCGCGCCAAGACGCCCGTCACGATGTTCCTCGTCAAGGGCGTCAAGCTCCAGGGCATCGTCACCTGGTTCGACAACTTCTCCGTCCTGCTTCGCCGCGACGGCCAATCCCAGTTGATCTACAAGCACGCCATCTCGACGATCATGCCCGCGGGCCAGATGGACACCAGCGCGATCGTCGATCCGCTCGTCGCGTCCGGCGGCAAGCACCGCGGGCTTCAGGAGGTGTTCCTCGGCGCCGTCACCCGCTCCGACGACAGCGTCACGATGTTCCTCGTCAACGGCGTGATGCTGCAGGGTTATGTCGCCGCCTATGACCTGTTCTGCATGCTGCTCCAGCGCGACGGCTTGTCGCAGCTCGTCTACAAACATGCGGTGTCGACGATCCAGCCGGCGCGTCCGCTCAACCTCGCCGAGGAGCAGGCGGGAGTGGAGGAGGATTGACCGACCCAAATACCGCCAGCGGCTTTGATCGAGATCGCGACGAGTTCGCCCGTGGCGCCCGCGCGATCGTCGTGCTTCCCGACCGCGGCGGCGCCAGCCGGGATGCGGACGCGCGGCTCGCCGAGACGGCGGGTCTGGCGGGAGCGATCGGCGTCGAGGTGGTCGACCGCGTCGCGCTGCGGGTGCGCCAGCCGAGGGCCGCGACGCTGATCGGATCGGGGCAGGCGGCGGCACTTGCCGTCACCGTGCGACAGAACGAGGCGAGCCTCGTCGTCGTGGACGCCGCGCTTTCGCCGATCCAGCAGCGCAACCTGGAGACCGCGCTGGGCTCCAAGGTGATCGATCGCACCGGGCTGATCCTTGAGATATTCGGCGAGCGCGCCGCGACCGCCGAGGGGCGGTTGCAGGTTGAGCTTGCGCATCTCGACTACCAAGCCGGGCGGCTGGTGCGCAGCTGGACGCATCTGGAGCGTCAGCGCGGCGGCTTCGGGTTCCTGGGCGGCCCGGGCGAGACGCAGATCGAGGCCGACCGGCGGCTGATCCGCGACCGTATGGCGAAGCTGCGCCGGGAGCTCGACCAGGTCACCCGCACCCGCGGCCTGCATCGCGGGCGACGGCAGAAGGCGCCGTGGCCGGTGATCGCGCTGGTCGGCTACACCAATGCGGGCAAGTCGACGCTGTTCAACCGGCTGACGGGCGCGGCGGTGATGGCCGAGGACCTGCTGTTCGCGACGCTCGACCCGACGCTGCGGCAGACCGCACTGCCCGGCCTCGACAAGGCGATCGTGTCGGACACGGTGGGCTTCGTGTCCGACCTGCCGACCCAGCTCGTCGCGGCGTTCAAGGCGACGCTGGAAGAAGTCGTTTCCGCCGATCTGCTGATTCACGTCCGCGACATCGCGCATCCCGATAGCGAAGCGCAGCGTGTCGACGTCGAGGCGGTGCTGGCGGAGATCGGCGTCGACGAGACGACGCCGCGGATCGAGGCGTGGAACAAGCTCGACCTGCTTGACCCCGAACGTCATGACGGCCTTCTCGCGGAGGCGGCGCGGCGAGCGGACGTGACGGCGATCTCGGCCTTGACCGGGGAGGGGGTGGATGTCCTTCTGCGCACCGTCGCCGAGCAGTTGACGCAGGGACACCGGCGATACCGGATCGAACTCGACGCGGCCGACGGGGCGGGGGCGGCCTGGCTGCATGCGCATGGCGAGGTGCTGGGGCAGGAGACGATGGACGATCACGTCGCATATGATGTGCGACTGGCGGCGCGCGATCACGAACGGTTCGTGACCCGTACCCGGTGACGGGAGAGTGTGGGAGGGGAGCGGAGTGCCCCCGTCGCGCGCCAGATACCCGCGCGAGGGGCAGGAGAGTCGATCGGGCAATGGCTCGATGCCTACTAGCTGTCCGCATGGATCGACTCGTGGAGTCCTCTGGCGGGCTTGTCGGGCATCATCGATTCTTGACGACGATCCGATTGGTTGCTCGAGCATCAGGATCGACGATGGCCGGATGCTGTCGACGGGACGACAGGCCGCAGCGGCGATGCGGGCAGGGGGCTACTCACCCGCTAATGCGGGCTGGGGGCTACTCACCCGCTCCCGGCTTCTTCGCTTGCGCCCACAGCCGCTCCTTCCCCGCGAGATCGAGGGCGGCGAACCCCGCTCCGGCCTCCGCCTCCATCGCCCGAAACCGCGCCTCGAACTTCGCGCTCGCTCCTCGCAGCGCCGCTTCGGGATCGACGCCCAGGTGCCGCGCCCAGTTGACGACGGAGAACAGGACGTCGCCGATCTCCTCGGCCCGGTGCTCGTGCGAGGTGGCCGTTTCGACCTCCGCCAGTTCCTCGTCGATCTTCGCGCGCGGCCCGGTCGCATCGGGCCAGTCGAAGCCGGTGCGCGCCGCGCGTCCTTGCAGCTTCTCCGCCCGGCTCAGCGCCGGCAGCCCAAGCGCCACGCCCGCCAGTGCGCTCGGGTCGTCCTTCGCCATGCGCTCCTCGGCCTTGATCGCCTCCCAGAAGCCGGGCGTCGCGGCACCCGCAGCATCCGGGCCGAAGATGTGCGGATGGCGGCGCTCCAGCTTGTCGCTGACCGCGTCGACCACATCCGGCAACGCGAACAGCCCGGCTTCCTCGGCGATGCGGCTGTGGAACGCGACCTGGAGCAGCAGGTCGCCGAGCTCGTCCTTCAGGTCGGCCATGTCGCCGCGCTCGATCGCGTCGGCGACCTCATAGGCTTCCTCGATCGTGTAGGGCGCGATGCTGCGGAAGTCCTGCGCGCGGTCCCACTCGCAGCCATGCTCGGGGTCGCGCAGCCGCGCCATGATGGAGACCAGACGTTCGACCATGGCCAGCTCTCGATCCGATAATAGATATTATGTAAAGTCTGCGGTCGATTTGCGACGTTCGGGGTGATGCGGAACCAGGATCAGCGTCGATTCCTCCACCCGCCACGACTTCAGCTGCGACAGGAAGTTCATGCCCAGAACGTCGGTGTCGCCGAACGCCGGCGAGACGACGACCGGCAGGTCGCTCGCGCGGATGTCGCCGAGCGTCAGCCTGCCCACGGTGGCGGTCTTGGCCGCGATCGTGCCGTTGGCGGTGCGGATCAGCATCGGGAACGCGCTCGCCTTGACGTCCAGCCCGGCGGCGTCGGCCGTGTCGCTCGACAAGGCGGTCATCGTCGCGCCGCTGTCGATCAGCAGCCGCCGCGACACGCCGTCCAGCTTCGCGCGCGCCCAAAAATGGCCATCGGCACTCATGCGGATGCGTACCTCGTTGCCGACGACGCTCTGGTCCTCCAGGTTCAGCGCCTTCGCGATCCGCGCGATATAGGGATCGAACCGCTGGCGCTGGCCGATCAGCATCAGGCCGAGCCCGAAGATCAGCGCCCACGACGCCAGCGAGAACACGATGCGTACCAGTGGCACGCGCCGCGCCACCAGCGCCGAGATCGGCAGGACGAGCAACAGCGCATAGAGCAGGAGGTCGGTATTCGTGTGGCCGGTCAGCACGTCATCTCCAGTCCGTCGTAGCCCGGCGCCACCCCGTCGGGCAGCGCGGCGACGAGCGTCATGTGATCCATCGACTGGTCCATGTGTACCAGTGCTGACCGGCCCGGGCGCAACTCGTCGATCCAGCCCAGTACCGCGGCCAATGTGGGATGCGACGGATGCGGCCGGCGACGCAGCGCATCCACCACCCAGATGTCGAGTCCGGTGTAGAGCGCGCGCATCGCGGGGGTCAGCTCGTGGAAGTCGGTCGCATAGCCGATCGCCTGGCCATCGGCCTCGAACCGCAGCCCGGCGGACGTGATGTTCCCATGGGGCTGGTCGACCACGGCCACGTCGATGCCGCCGATCCTCAGCCGATCGGGCAGGACGGATTGCGACACGACCGGAGGATAACCTTCCATCCCCCTAAAGACATAGCCGAACCGCTCGGTGATGACGGTCATCGTCCGTCGCCTCGCATAGCCGTCGACGGGTCGGCCCAGCGCGTGGAACACCTGTCGCAGGTCGTCGATGCCATGGACGTGGTCGGCATGGTCGTGGGTCCAGATCACCGCGTCGACCGTATCCACATCGGCGGCGAGCAGCTGCTCGCGCAGATCCGGCGAGGTGTCGACGAGGATGCGCGTGCCGGCATGTTCGACGATCACCGACGCACGGGTCCGGCGGTTGCGCGGCTCGGCAGGGTCGCAGCTTCCCCAGTCGTTGCCGATCCGCGGCACTCCCGACGAGGTGCCCGAGCCGAGGATCCGTATCTTCATGCGGCGGTCGCCCCCTCGCCCGTCGTCCTGGCGAACAGCCGATGAAAGTTGCGCGCGGTCGTCTCCGCCAGCATCGCCGGGTCCTCGCCCCGCAGCGTCGCGAGGAAGGCGACGGTATCCGCCACGAAGCCCGGCTCCCCCAGCTTGCCGCGATGAGGTACCGGTGCGAGGAACGGTGCATCGGTCTCGACCAGCAAGCGGTCGATCGGCAGGCGGGCGGCGGTCTGCTGCAGATCGCGGGCGTTCTTGAACGTCACGATGCCTGAGATGGATATATAAAGCCCTAACGCCAACGCCTTGTCCGCGAAGTCTCCGGTAGCGGTGAAACAATGGATCACCCCGGTATAGGCGCCCTTCCCCATCTCGTCGGCCAGGATCGCGGCCGTGTCGTCCTCCGCGTCGCGGGTGTGGACGACGATCGGCAGGCCCGTCTCGCGCGCGGCGGCGATGTGCGCCCGGAAGCTCGCACGCTGTCTGTCGCGATCCGAACGGTCGTAGTGATAGTCGAGGCCGGTCTCGCCCAGTCCGACGACCCTGGGATGTTCCGCGCGCGCGACCAACCACCCGGCGCCGACCTCCGGATGCTCGTCCGCCTCGTGCGGGTGGATGCCGATCGTCGCCCATACGTCGGGCTCGCGCTCGGCGGTGGCGATCACCGCATCCCACTCGCGCTCGCGGGTCGAGATGTTGAGCATGGCGGTGACGCCGCGCGCGCGGGCACGGGCCAGCACCTCGGGCTGGCGCTCCAGCATGCCCTCGTAGTTCAGGTGGCAATGGCTATCGGCGAGCATCAGGCGGGCTCCGCGGGCATGTCGAGCCGCGGGAACACCGGTGTCGGTGCCGCGATCCGGAATTCGCTGGCGCCAAGGCGGTCGTACCAGTCGTCATCGTCGATCGCCGCATGGTCGCGGGCCTCCGCCCCGATCTGATCGAGCATGCGAGCGGCGGAGGTCGGCACGACCGGCAGGATCGTGATCGCGAGCGCCCGGATCGCGCGGACCAGCGTGCGCAGCACCGCGTGCATCCTCTCGGGATCGGTCTTGCGCAATGCCCAGGGGGCGGCGGTGTCGATATACTGGTTGCAGGCGACCACGCCGCGCAGCCAGATCTCGATGCCCTGGCTCAGCGCAAGATCGCCGAACGCGGCCTTGAAGCCGGCGCAGGCGAGCGTCACCTCCTCGATCAGCGCGCCGTCGATCGGCTCCGCCCGTCCCCTGCCCGGCAGCTCGCCGCCCAGGGTCTTGGCGATGAACGACACCGTGCGCTGCGCCAGATTGCCGAACGCGTTGGCCAGCTCGGCGTTGGCGCGGGTCACGATCGCCTCGGGCGACCAGCTGCCGTCGTGGCCGAAGCTCACCTCGCGCAACAGGAAATAGCGCAGCGTATCGACGCCATAGGCATCCGCCAGATCGACCGGATCGACGACGTTGCCAAGCGACTTGCTCATCTTCTCCCCACGCTGGAGCAGGAAGCCATGGCCGAACACGCTTCCGGGCAGCGGCAGGCCGGCGGACATCAGGAACGCCGGCCAGTAGACCGCGTGGAAACGGACGATGTCCTTGCCGATCAGGTGCAGGTCCGCGGGCCACCAGCGCGCCAGCTCGTCCGGCGCGTCGGGATAACCGGCCCCGGTGAGATAGTTCGTCAGCGCGTCGACCCACACGTACATGACGTGATCCGGGCTGCCCGGCACCTTCACGCCCCAGTCGAAGCTGGTGCGCGACACCGACAGATCGGTCAGTCCCCCTTCCACGAAACGCATCACCTCGTTGCGTCGCGCGTCCGGGCGGATGAAGTCCGGGTTGGCGGCATAGAGGTCCAGCAGCCTCTGCCGATAGCTGGACAGGCGGAAGAACCATGTCTCCTCCGCGGTCCACTCGACGGGCGTGCCGTGCGGCGACAGCCTCTCGCCCGCGCCGTCCCCTGTCCCCGCCACCAGCTCGTCCTCGGCATAGAATGCCTCGTCGCGGACGGAATACCAGCCCTCGTAGCGATCGAGGTACAGGTCGCCCGCCGCCTCCATCGCGCGCCAGATCGCCTGGCTGGCGGCGTGATGCGCGGGCTCGCTGGTGCGGATGAACCGGTCGTAGGAGATGTCCAGGCGGTCGTCCATCGCACGGAACAGCGCGCTCATCTCGTCCGCGAGCTGCCCTGTCGGGATGCCGCGTGCGCGGGCCGCCTGCATCATCTTGAGGCCATGCTCGTCCGTGCCGGTCTGGAAGCGCACGTCGCGCCCGGCCTGCCGCTGGAAGCGCGCGATCGCGTCGGCGGCGATCGCCTCGTACGCATGGCCGATGTGGGGACGCCCGTTGGGATAGCTGATCGCGGTCGTGACGTAGAAGGGGTCGGCCATGCCGATCGCCTTAGCCGGACCGGCCGCCGCTCGCCAGTCGCGCGACGAGCGCGGAAAGCTCGAGCACCGTCGACTCCGCCGCCATCGAGAGCGGCCGCGCCGCGCCGGCGACGGAGCACGCCGCGTCATAGGCGTCGAGCGCGCGGGCCAGCGCCGGTCCGGT